>JAHLLU010000108.1 GCA_020444005.1 archaeon | reverse complement strand
CGGTGTTACGGAAGTTGTGTTTCTCGTTTGGCTCGACTAGTATGACGCTACCGGGTCCAATCTTTGTTTCTCCCGCCTCAGAAACGGCTACTGCGTCTCCCTCAAGTACGTAGACTTCATGTTCCCATTCATGGGTGTGGTATGGGGTTTGTCCGCCGGGTGCTACCTCAAATCGTCGCATGGCGAAGTTGGGTGCGCCCTGTTTCTCGTTGATTAGCCACCTGATCTTTACTTTTTCAGCTGGTGCTGGAACGTCAAGGTTCTCGATTTCTGTATAATGATATGCTTTCATGACAATCTGATACCGGGATGGTGTTTTATAACATTAATCAAAAAAGGGTGGGTTATTTGATGGCGTACTGGAGCGCCTTCTCGGCGTGCACAGTAGCGGTATCAAAGACCTTGATATCAGTATCTTTTTGCCTGATAAGCAATGGAATCTCAGTGCAGCCAAGCACGATACCCTCAGCACCTTGCTCTACCAGTTTATCAATGATCTTCAAGTATCCTTTTCGCGATTCTTCAGTGAGTTTACCGATGGATAGCTCCTCGAATATCACCTTCACAATATAATCTCGGTCCTCCTTGTTGGGAGTTACAACCTCGATACCCTGCTTCTTCAATCCCTCGCGGTAGAACGGCTTGGTCATGCTGAACTGGGTGCCGATGAGTCCTACCTTCTTGAAACCCTCCGCTTTGATCGCCTCTGCAGTGGCGTCAACGATGCTAATCAAGGGCATATCAATCTGTTTCTGAAGCTTCTCAAACAGGATATGCATGGTGTTTGTGGCGATTACCGCGAAATCAGCTCCAGCTCGTTTCAGGGTCTTTAATCCCTCTAGGAGTGCTTTTTCGATGCTGTCCCAGTCTTCTTTCATCATCCAGTCCTCGTATTGCTGGAAGCTAACACCTACAATGATGGTCTCTGGGTATCCGTGGTCTCCGTAGAGTTCATGGTACCTGTGTACGATATGCATGTAGTATGTGATGGTTGACTCAGGCGTCAATCCGCCCAGTATCCCTATTTTCTTATACATGGGAAAAGAGGCTTCAAGAAACTATAATACATTAACGGGTTAGAGGCGTCGCCAGTCAGCGATTAGCTTCTCAAGCTCCTCTCTTGTTGGTCCGCCTCTTGTCTCGATCCGCGTTGCCTTGAAGCTACCAGTTGCACTCGCCTGTCTAAGAGCCTCAATATGGGGCTTACCCTCGACAAGCGCTGACGCGAATCCGCCGATAAAAGCGTCACCACAGCCAACGGTGTTGATTACTTTCATCCCAAGCTCTGGGAGAGGCACTGCCTCCATCTGAATAATAGTGCCTCCTTCATCTTCACACATTATACAGCCTTCTGCACCGTGTTTGATGATTGCTTTAATGTCATGCACCCGGTCTGTAAGTGCCTCAGCTACCATTTTCGGCTCGCTTGTGCCAAGGAGGTTCTCGTACTCGATGTGGTTCAGTATAAAGTAGTCAACATTCCTCAAGGTAGGCAACAACGCATCAATACCATCTTCAGCGTAGACACCAGGGTCCCAGATAACCTTCACACCATGCCTCTTACAGAGTTCAGCAAGCTTCTCAGCGGTCTCAATGGGTGGGTCCATGATAACACAGACTTTTGCTTGTTTAATTAGATCCAATCGTTCTTTGTCTTGCATGTGTTTTCCGGTGATTCTGAGGTTGGCTCCGAAGTAGGTGTGTATCTCGTTGGCTCCGTCTGAGCTGATGCTGATGTAGGCTTGCCCTGATTCCTCTTCTGGTATCAACAGGATTCCACTAGGGTCCACGCCTTCCTCTTTGAGTATCTTGATCTGAGCCTCAGCGATAGCGTCCTCACCAAGTGCACCGATAAACGCAACACGGTTTTTTCCAAGTATTCTTGCTGCTGCTACCGATACATTTGCCGCGGTGCCCCCGGATACTCGTTGTATCTCGTGGACCGGTACTTCCTCACCTGTTCTGGGTAGGCGCTCCATGAATAGGTTGATGTCCCAATTGATAGCGCCACAGCAGATTAGGTCAACCATTTACTCACCTGTCACTCGATCCATTATGAGTTTGAGGAAACGAGGTGCGTCAACCTCAACAATAATGTCCGTGTTAGCTTCCTCCTTTACCCGGCGATAATATCTGCGTTCTACGACAGTCATACCTCGTGTGAGTTCACCGTGGACCTCTAGGTCCACCTTGTATTTCTCGGTCTTGAACATGGTTGGGTCAACGACGTAGGCGATTGCCTGTGGGTCGTGGAGGCTGAAGCCTTTAAACTTCTCCACAAGGGATTTACAGAGGTCTACGACGAGCTTGGATCTTCTATCCTTCTTTGCTTTGATCTCGTTGAACATATCCACACTCATCCTGTAATCCGGGTGAGTCGTTGTATCCAAGCCAGCGGCTACAATGGGTAATCCGCTGTTGAAGACTATCTTGGCTGCCTCTGGATCATGCCAGATATTGAACTCAGCCACAGCGTTAGCGTTACCGAGCCCGTATGGTGTTAGGTTGAAGGCTCCACCCATTATTACCAGCTTATCCACCTTTTCAGGAAGCTTAGGGTCAGCTAAAATCGCAGAAGCGATGTTTGTCAATGGACCAATAGCCACCAAGGTTAAGTCCTTGCCTAGCTCGTCTGCCTTCTCAAGGATCATCTCCACCGCGTTCCGTGGATCAGTCATAAGTTTGGGCTCAGGTAGCTCCGCTTCACCCAAACCAGTCTTTCCATGGAACTCCTCGGCATGACTCATAACCCTGATCAAGGGCTTCTCTGCGCCAGCACAAACAGGTACATCAGTGGCGCCTATGAACTCTAGGAGTTTTTTCGCGTTCTTGTGTCCCTTTGTATGGTTGACGTTTCCTGCGACTGTGGTGACTGCCTCAATCTTCAGTTCGGGGCTATTGAAAGCGAGGAGAAAGGCTATGGCGTCATCTACACCGGGGTCAGTATCAAGAATAATATGTTTCAACGGGTTTCACTACCCGTTTCAGTCGCGTGGCTTCAAAAAACCTTTGCTACGAGCCCTGATTCAGGGTCTTCTGGTATCGGTTCACGAGATAAGCAAGACGCTGGCTCTGATTCATGCCTCCGAGGCGTCCAAGGTCTCGTTTTTTCTTCTCGGAGAGCTCCTTCATGAGTTCAGGGTTCTCTCTGTGCATTTTTTCTTCGAGGGCACGTTTGATGGCTATCTCGACGAGTAAGTCATCGCTTATCTCACAGTCAGATGGGTACTCGGCTTTGCCTCCAAGACTTTTCAGTAACATGTTTGCAGGGTATCCTCTGCATTCCCCGGGACGTGCAGGATACACTGTGCATTCTTCATCATAGAATGGGCATGGGCTGCGTTTGATCCTCATGGTTCCGTCTCGTCTTGGACGTGCACGGGTCTGTTTCTTGATCTTCTTGTAGCTGGTCTTTACATGTTCAGCGATCTGTTTAAGCTCTGTTTTCGGTACCCGCATAGACTTGTTCACGGTACAGCACTTTCCGCATCTTGTGCATATCTGATCTTGGAGAGCATACATCAAGGCTATCTCAGTCTCAAGAAGCACACCAAGACTACTAACAGCGTTTAACAAATCATTCTCGTCCATGTTCTCCATGTTGAGACGCTGGATGGATTTCCGGTAGACCCTGATGGCATCTGGTCCGCTGAACGGCTTGAATCCCTCTGTCTGCATCAATCTGTGTAGTGGCGACGGCTGCTCTTCCATAACGTGCATTGCGGAGGAACTGGTTTTAAACATGTCTAATTGAAAATGGTGTAGTTTACGAATCTCATTATTCCTAGGAGCCGTTACCCTTATATCCGATGACATGGCTATGACGCCTATCGAGTGTGGCATCAATGCGCCAATTCATATAATCCAGAAAGAAAGAGAGGCACCCATCTTAGCTGTGCCTCAAGACAGCACCCAAATTCTGCTTCTCGGTACCCAAATCAATGGACAGCATCACATACCCAGAAGCCATATTAAACAAAACAGTATGGAGGACACGCCATGGTGATGCAAGTGTGCGACCTCCCAATACCCAAAAAGATCAGGCTCGCAGTCAAACACGAACAAACTCAGAAGACAATCATAAAAGTCAATGGAGTTAGCATCGGCGGCGATCAAGTCGCGGTAATGGCTGGACCATGCAGCGTTGAAAACGAGGAGCAGATGCTCCAAGCGGCACGCGCAGTCAAGGCAGCGGGAGCCCAGATTCTAAGAGGAGGAGCCTTCAAACCAAGAACCCTACCCTACAGCTTCCAAGGCTTAGGCAAGGAAGGCTTGGAGCTTCTCGCTGAAGCAAGAGATGAGACGGGTTTGCCTATCATCACTGAGGTAATGTCCACTGAGGACGTTGAACTAGTGGAGGCTTACACTGATATTCTCCAGATCGGGGCACGCAACATGCAGAACTTTAGCCTATTGAAGAAGGTTGGACGAAGCAACAAGCCTGTTATGCTGAAACGAGGCATGTCGGCCACCTTTAACGAGTGGCTTGGATGCGCCGAGTACATCCTGAGCGAGGGAAACACCGATGTGATCCTCTGTGAAAGAGGCATCAGGACATTCGAGCAGATCACAAGAAACACGCTAGACATCTCAGCGGCGCCCATCATACACCAGATCAGCCATCTACCAGTAATCATAGACCCAAGCCACGGCACAGGCACACGAAGCCTCGTTGAACCCATGGCTAAGGCTGCGATAGCGGCAGGCGCTGATGGCGTGATGATTGAGGTTCATCCCAACCCAGAGGAAGCCCTCTGTGATGGAGGTCAGAGCCTCAGCCCAGAGGAGTTCATGCACGTAATGACAGGCATCAAGCCCATAATAACAGCGGTAAACCGAAGGCTATAGGCTTGCAGCGTATCAAAGTAGCCCTCGGGGCTCGAAGCTACAGCATAGTCGTCGCGTCTGGTCTAGAAGATACCATATCAGAGCATCTCCCAACGGGTAAGAAGACGCTGATAACCACCAAAGAGATCAATAAGCTCTACGGTGAACGAGTAGCCCAAGCCATAGGAGAACACACGCTAATACTTGTACCCGACGGAGAAGACGCAAAACAATGGAGCGTACTTGAAAAGCTCCTTGGAGACCTTCTAGACGCGGGAATGGACCGGGGATCAACGATCATCGCCCTCGGCGGAGGCTCGGTAGGAGACCTCGCAGGGTTCGCGGCCTCCATCTACATGCGTGGAATCAAGATAGTCCAGATACCTACAACGCTTCTCGCCATGGTAGACAGCAGCATAGGTGGAAAAACAGCGATCAATCATCCAAGGGGAAAGAACCTTGTGGGCAGCTTCTGGCAGCCCAGCTTGGTACTCATCGATCCCTTGTTCTTGGAGACATTGCCTAAACGGGAGATTCGCAGTGGGTTAGCAGAGGTGATAAAGTATGGTGTCATCAATGACCCTGATTTGTTCAAGCTACTTGAATCTAAGAACCCTGAAAGCCTCATGGCTGAGGACATGGTGGAGATAGTAGCCCGCTGTGCAGCCACCAAGGCAAGGTATGTCGAGCAGGATGAGGAGGATAGACTCGGGATACGTGCTGCCTTGAATTATGGTCATACTGTTGGTCACGCCGTGGAGAAGTTGACTGATCATGATGTGAATCATGGTGAGGGCGTCGCAGTGGGTATGGTTGTAGCTGCTTTGATCTCATTGGAGCATGGTCTTCTCAGGGAAAAAGAGTACCAGCGTATCATCAAACTCATCGAGGATTACGGGTTACCTACTAAGCTACCCGAGATTGACTTCTCTGAAGCAGTCAAGGTAATGCATAAGGACAAGAAAGCCGAGTCTGGAAACATCGTCTTTGTGCTACCAACAGGCATCGGTAAGGCTCCAGTACTGAGACAAGTCGGGGAACCAACCATCAGGAAAGCGCTGGAGGCAAATAGATGAGGATATGCGTCGCAATCAAGGCAACCACCACAGACGAGACAATAGAGAAGATGTTTGAAGCGGAGGAGGCTGACCTCATCGAACTACGACTGGACTATAGAAAAGAAAAACTCAACCTAGAATCAATACGAGCAGCCTCAGCCAAGCCATTGATAGCGACGAACAGGAGAAAAGACCAAGGCGGAAAATCGGAGGAGCCTGAAGCTGAGAGAATCAAGCTGCTAGTGGATGCTGTTATGGCTGGGTTTGAGATGGTTGACCTATCATCGACATCAGAACAGCTGCCTATACAGGTGAGAAACGTTCAGGGAAATGGTGGAAAGGTGATTGCCTCACATCACGACTTCAAACAAGCCCTCAACGAGAACCAACTAGAAGAAATCCACAACAAGCTAGCAGAGACCGGCTGCGATAAAATCAAGATCATCGGATGGGCAGACAGCTACGAGGATAACCTACCTTACTTGAACTATAACAGGAAGCATCCGGATAACATTGCGTTCGCCATGGGTGAAAAAGGAACCACATCAAGAATCCTAGCACCAATCGCCGGAGCAGCATACACCTATGCTTCACTGGATGAGGAGGTTGCCCCGGGACAGATACCATTACAGATGCTACGGGAGACCTACAGGAGCCTAAAGCAATGAACTACTACCTGTTAGGTTACCCTGTGGGGCACTCTGTCAGCCCCGCGATGCACAACGCAGCCTTCAAAGAGCTAGGATTACCCCACAGATACAGTCTACTGGAAACAGAGCCAGAGAAACTAGGTGAGACAGTTCAAAGTCTCAGAGATAGCAAATTCGGTGGAGCAAACGTCACCACACCCCACAAGATAGAGATAATCAAACACATGGACACGCTTGCAGCATCAGCCAAACGAATAGGCGCCGTAAACACCATCGAAAACCGTGAAGGGCAACTCATCGGGCATAACACTGATGCTATTGGAGGCATCAAGGCATTAAGCCTGAAATACGGTGAACTCACGGAAAGTAGAGTAGTATTACTTGGTGCCGGTGGCGCCGCAAGAGCACTAGCGCAAGAACTGGCGCCCAAAGTATCTGAGCTTGTCATATTGAATCGCTC
>JAHLLU010000107.1 GCA_020444005.1 archaeon | reverse complement strand
CTGCGATGTTAAAGCGCTCTACCTTCTCAAGATCTTGTTCTGTGATCTTCTGAAGTACCTCTTGTGCCTTGGGACCTTGTACAGCGATCATGGCTACCTCGTCACTCACATCCTTGAGTTTAACGTCGAAGTCCTTGCTGTTCTTCTTTAGCCATTTGAAGTCTTTTTCTCTGTTGCTGGCATTGTATACTACCCAGAATTTCTCGTCACTGATCTTGTATAAGATCAAGTCATCGATTATTCCTCCAGTAGGCCTACACATAACCGTGTACAACCCACCATTCTTCTCAAGAGTAGTCACATCATTGGTCACAACATAGTTCAGAAACCGGATTACATCTGGTCCTGTTGCCCATGTTCGCCCCATGTGGCATGTATCGAAGATACCGCATGCGTTTCTTACTGCTGCGTGTTCAACTTTTATTCCCTCATACCATACAGGCATCGCGAATCCGCCAAAGTCAATTACGTTTCCGTGCTCGACGTGATACTTGTATAGATGAGTCTTTTTCAAATCCTTATCATCCAAAGGAAATTACCGTATGGGTATTCCCATGACGAGGTTAAAACAGTTATTCAATATCAGGTGTTTTCACAGGGTTTAACCTTGACACCATCGGTCTCAAAAGATAATTCTTTACCGCACGCCGGGCATTTTCCCTCAAATTTCTTGATAACATCTTGTGGTGATTTGAGCAGATCTCCTTCATAGAGCACTTCACCGCATTTACTACAGAGTATTCTTTGTGGCAATGTTTCCCCTCAGCATAGTTTTACATGGATTTTCATTTATAAACAGTATCTTTCTGAGGATAGCAAAGGATTATATGGGAATCAAGTATCTAATCCGCAGAGGAAAAACGGGATGTCTAAGCGAAAAAATAAAGGCAAACCAAAAAGTAGCCCACTAATAAAAAGCAGGATACAGATCCCAAAGAAATACATCTCAATAGCAGTTGTAGTTTTTTGCCTGTTTATCATCGGGGGAGGCGTTTACAATATCCTTGAATCACCAAACTCCATGGTAACACTATCAAGCAATAGCTTTAGTTTCCTACACCCATATACCAACGAGCAGACATCCACCGAAGGCTACGTTGTTATGTTAGTTGACTCATTCCTCATAGTTGGCTTATACATGACCTACCGGAGCACACAGATAGCGTATAATCGCCAAGCAGCCAATCGTTGGCTAATGTTCGGCATCGTATTGATAATAATAGGATTCGGAGGAAACTACGCGCTTCTAAGAATCAAGGCATCTGTTCTATAGTCGAAACCGTTTAGAGGCTATAATGTCCTCTATATTTGATCACGTTGAAGAAGATCGGATTCATTGGAATAGGTTTAATGGGAAAAGGCATGAGTCTTAACCTCTTAAAGGCAGGCTACCCAGTAACCGTCTGGAACAGAACAGAATCAAAAACCAAACCAGTAGTTGACGCAGGAGCAAAACTCGCAAAAACACCAAAAGAAGTAGCAGAAAATAGCGACATCGTAATCAGTATAGTAACAGGCAGCGATGACGTTAAGGAAGTCATTCTAGGAGAAAACGGTGCGATCTATGGAGCCAAGAAAGGAGATATCTTCATCGATATGAGCACAATCAGCCCAATCGCTACAGTAGAGATAGCTGAAGAACTAGCAAAGAAGGGCGTAGAGATGCTTGATGGACCAGTTAGCGGGGGAGTTATCGGCGCAACCAACGGAACACTAAGCATCATGGTCGGTGGAAAAGAGAAAGTCTTCGAGGAGTGCAAACCTATCCTTGAGGCGATGGGAAAAACAATCACCTATATCGGTGGAAACGGTGACGGCCAGGTCTGTAAAGCAGTAAACCAGATTCTAGTAGGTACAACAATGCTAGGAGTAGCGTAAGCACTGGTATTCGCAGCTAAAGCAGGTGTCGATGTAGAGCGTGTCCATCAAGCAGTATCAGGTGGAGCAGCGGGAAGCTGGCAACTAACAAACAACGGTGCTAGACTATTGAAAGATGATATGTCCCCCGGCTTCAAGATCAAGGACTACCTAAAAGACCTGAGAATCATCATGGAGACTGGTGACGCTAACAAGATGCCCTTACCAGCCACAGCACTGGTTCTACAGATGTTCAGGCACTGCCAAGCAGAAGACATGCTACAAGACGGCACACAGGCGGTCTTAAGAGCCGTCGAGAAACTAGCTGGACAAAAGCTAGTCTCATAACCTTTTTTCAATTATATCACGGATTTCATCTGGATTCTCGAAGACAAGGAAGCCTTCCATTTTTTCTAGGCGTCTCACGTTATCGGCGTCTTCTTTTCTGATACGTAGCTTGAGTTCTTTGCCTGATGGAATTATTGTGGTAACTATGCCTTCTCTGAAATCAACGGGCATAATATGAACATCAATAAAACCCTTCACACCTTGAACCGCGGCATTAGTCAGCAAAGTATCAGAAATACCCACGGCAATCTTTGCAACAGTATTACTTGTAGCCGGTGCAATAATCAAAAAATCGTATCGACCCGACTGAAGCATTCCCGATAAGAAAGGCGTGTTAGCATCTACCTCAACATTATACCTATCAAATCCCTGCAGTGCCTCGGTCAACTTATAGTACTTAGCGACAAGCTGCCCAGCTTTGGAGAGATATACATGGATAGTTATTTTTTCTCCATAAATGTCCTTGATTTCTCGCATAACCTCATAGGTTTCCCTGAACTTGTCTCCGCTTCCAGTTATTCCCCATGCAATTTTCATTTTTTATGCTCCTTGATGTATTTATCTAGACGTTTTACTGTCTTCTGGAGACTTCTAAAGCCCTCCTCGTCCTCCATTACACCCTCCAAGGAGTCTTTTGACCAAAAAGACGCACCAAGATTAGCTCCAAACGTACCACCACTTATGGGCAATCCTCCATTCATCACATAGAAATCTATTATCTGTTGTATGGCGGTTTCCTGTCCACCTGCTCTGTCTCCGCCTACAGCTATCGCAATTACTGGTTTGTATCTGAACACTTTATGATTTCTTGAGAATAATGCTCTACATCGGTCCATGACTGTTTTGAGTTGTCCACTTACATTACCATTGTATACGGGCGTTGAGATCACATATGCTGTAGCTTCCTCAAGAAGCTCGTAGAGAGATTGCATATCATCATTGAATACGCAACCTTCACCCTTCTTACAGTAATCACAATGAACACAGAAATTGATTTTTTTCCCTTTAACACTCCAGTACTTTGTCTCGTATCCTAGTTCTTCAATCAATTGAAGCGCCTGTTTACAGACATATTCAGTTGACTTACTACGAGGGCTTCCTGAGATACCGAGAATCATGTACTGAAATCTATGGTAACCGGTATAATACTTGTTCTTCTTTAGTTACTTTTTATAAACATCTACACGTACTCCATATGAGATATTGTGAGTATACGCATTCTGTTAAACCCGATAAACAGAGAAATATTCGCAGAAAAAGGCGACATATTACTACATAGACTTCAAGAAGAAGGCATACATGTAGAGGCGCTCTGTGGAGGAAAGGGACTCTGTGGAAAATGCAGGGTTATTCTGGATAAAGGAAAAGTTGAGAAGCGCAGTCTTCTCCCGGATAAGCTATTATCTCATGAGGAGCTGGAGTCAGGCTACTATCTAGCATGTATGGTTAGACTCATTGAAGACTGTGAGTTCACAATACCATTAGAGAGCCGTGTAGAGAACCCTAAGATACTCATAAGCTCAGAGTTAGATATACCAGAGATCAAAACCGCCGTCAAGAAATACTTGCTTGAATCCAGACCAGCGGAAAGCAGCAACCCCCTCCTCAGTTATAGACGGTTAAAGATCAAAGACTATTCAGGGGCGCCACCGAGGGTACCGGAAAAGGTCTACGATAAAATCAATGAGCTAAATGATGATACAGTTACCATTACAGTCTCAAGAACTAATGGCTTCCCGGAGGTTATCAACGTCGAAGCGGGAGACACAACTGGTGAAAGCTACGGCCTCGCCATAGATATTGGTACCACTACTATCGTTGCCGTTCTTGTTGATTTGAACACAGGAGAGATACTGGGTAAAGGCTCTGGGATGAACAAACAGATCACCTATGGTGAAGACTTGGTTACCCGAACCGCCATCGCGAGAGATGAAAAAGGTTTAAAGAAGCTTCAGAAAGTTGTCGTAGACTCAATCAATGAGGTAGTATCCAAGATATATGATGAAACCGGAATAACTTCACTCAAAGTATCAGAGACATCAATAGGCGCAAACACAGTTATGAATCATCTTTTCGCTGGTCTAGAGTCTGGCTATCTTGAGATCGCGAATGTAGAAGTCTCCCGAGACCCTATTATCAAGAAGGCGGGAAAACTCGGTTTAAATGTGAACCCTGAGGGCTACGTCTACTGTGTACCCAATGTTAGTAGGTTCCTCGGTGGAGACGCTATCGGTGATGTGATAGCAAGTGAGATGCATAAATCAGAAAACATGAGCCTCATGGTAGACCTAGGAACAAATGGAGAGATAGTATTTGGTAACAATAAATGGTTGTTTTCATGCAGTTGCGCTAGCGGTCCAGCCTTTGAGGGCGAGGGCGTACGTCATGGTATGCGGGCTGCTATTGGCGGGATAGACCACGTTGAGATCGATGACGAGACAAAGAAAGCCAAGATAACCACTATCGGTGATGCTCCTGCAAAGGGAATCTGTGGCTCTGGTTTGATTGATCTGGTTGCAGAGGTCTTCCGTGTGGGAGTTATGGATTTTTCAGGCAAATTCGTACCCGTAATGCCTTATGTCAGGGATGGAAAATGGGGTCTCGAGTATCTTGTTGTTCCAGCGGAGGAAACCGAGATTGGAAAAGACATTGTATTGACTCAAGCTGACCTTGATTATGTTATTGATTCTAAGGCAGCGGCTTGTGGAGCAGTAACTGTATTGATGAAAAAACTCAAGATAGACATCTATGATACAAAAAACATCTATCTAGCGGGAGCATTCGGCACTTACACTGATATGAAAAACGCCACTCTTTTAGGTATATTCCCAGAGTTTCCAAACGGAGAATACCATCCTCTAGGTAACGGCTCCTTATCCGGGGCATTTGCCACTTTAATATCAGTAGATAAGCGTCTTGAGGCAGTTGAGGTCGCGAAAAACATGGTCTACATTGATCTGTTAGTTGATCTTGAGTTTATTGATGAGTATAGTAAGGCGCTTTATCTACCGGGGGAGAAGGAATATTTCCCTTCGTATACTAAAACCTGATTAAGTATAATCCACACCTTCTTTGATGTATAAACTACACTAAATAGTGGTAACAGGGTGTCGGATGAGTTGGTTGAATACAAAGGAACAATTGTAGTTACAGGGAGAGGGGGAACTGGAAAGAGTAGCTTTACTACGCTACTAAGCAGATATCTCGGAGAAAAAGGCGTTGAGCCACTACTGTTAGTAGACTCTGATCCTGATGAGAGCCTCGCAGAAATGATAGGTATCGACTTGGAGGGACAAAAGAAACGCAGCATAGCCGATGTTCTATCCGAGATACTTGAGGAACGAAAAATGGCGAGAATGAGTGGAATGACTCCCACGGACAAGATCGAGCCATTTCTATTTCAGGAAAGTCTCTATGAAGGTACAGGCTTTTTCGACTTTATTGGTGTTGGCACAAAATGGATAGCTGGATGTTATTGTTTACCTGACCGGTCTCTTGGTCAAATAATGGACATGTGGGGTAAAAACTACCAATACGTTATTGTTGACTCCCCCGCTGGCGTTGAGCATCTGAACAGGAGAATTACCAAAAAAGTAAAAGATGTTTTCAATATCCTCGATCCAAGCAAAAAGAGCTTCGACAACGCTGCACGATCATTCAAGATAATGAACGATGTAGACATCGAGTTCGACAACTACTACCTTGTAGGAGGTTACAGGTTCCCTAAGAGCCTTGAAAAACAAGCCGCAGAACAACCCTTCACATATCTAGGGAAAATCGAGGAAGACCCCAAGATAATGGAGTACAACCTTGAGGGCAAATCACTACTCGACTTACCTGAAATTAGCCCAGCCTATCAATCAGTAAAGAAAATCCTCGAAAAAGTAGGATACTAGGTGAAAAAAATGAAGATAGCCATAGCGGGAAAAGGAGGAGTCGGGAAAACATTTGTATCAGCGACTCTAGCAAGGCTGTTAGCAAGAGACGGTTATAGTGTTTTAGCTGTGGATGCTGACCCGAACCTGAATCTTGGTTATAGTCTTGGCTTGGAGTATGAGGAGGCTAACAAGATTGTTCCTCTCACAGATAATGAGGCGCTTATCAAAGAGAAAACAGGAGCATCCCCCGAGGAAGCCCTAGGAAATATTTTCAACATGAACCCAAAGGTCAATGATATAGTTGACAGATTCGGCGTAAATGCCCCTGATAACGTCAAGCTTCTAGTTATGGGCACCGTGAAGGGCGGGGGGACAGGATGTATGTGCGGTGCAAACGCCCTTCTCAGAGTCCTACTTCAGCACATGTTGATCCAACGTGGCGAGATTCTGGTTATGGATATGGTAGCTGGATTAGAGCATATTGGTAGGGGAACTGCGCGCAGAATGGATGCGATGATAGTAGTCATAGAGCCGCGTATGAAATCCGTGGATACAGTCAGACGGATACTAAAAATGGCTGAAGAGATCGAGGTCAAGACATTACTTGCGGTGGGAAACAAGGTGATGCGAGACAAAGATGAAGTGTTCATCAACAAGAAAATGAAGGAGCTTGGTGTCCCAGTTATTGCATTGATACCATATGATCAATCTGTAGCTGACGCGGATATGGAAGGCATACCAACAATTGATTATGCTCCAGATTCTCCTGCGGTTAAAGCTGTAAAAGAAATTGAAGAGTTACTAATAGAACGTTTTAAACCGTAACGGCGTACAGAATGAACATCAAGACCCTCACGCTGAGATGCAGTTATTGGAAACCCGGTACAGACATCTATACAACGGTAACAGACAGGGTAAAAGACCACA
>JAHLLU010000106.1 GCA_020444005.1 archaeon | reverse complement strand
CTTGATTATTTCCGCGGCTTGTCTAAAGTCAGTAATTGTTGGCCTGTATGTGCTGAGGCTCGGAATTATCATGACATCCAGATACAGTGTTGGGTATGATAAAATCATCGATTAGGATCTCATAGGTTATGTGTTTGGTTTAGAATTTCCACCAATATGGGTAATCTACATCGTTTTTTGATCCATTGAAGAATACTCTCATGTGATCAGGGTAAAACTGCACCATGAACCCATTTAGATAAGTGATCCAATCATCAATAATCAAGCCAAACCAGTAAAAGAGGCAAACAGCGACATACGTTTCATGGGTATTCTTTTATCTCGCTTAAACAGAAACCCATTTATCACCTAGAAAAACATATCATTTAGCCTTCACTGATAGGTGAAACAGATGAAGAAAAAGACTGGAATATCAAGTCTACTAATTTGTTGTGTCATTTTCTTTACCTTACCCATATCATCAATCAAAGTAAATGCACAAGAACACAGTCAAATATACGAAAATGGACCTTACCAAGTAGGGTATACTGATTTCCATAACATTACAAATAAAAGTGGAAAATGGCTTCCCATCGCAACATATTACCCAGCAATAGAATCCGGGGAAAACACAGAACCAATCTTAACAGATGCGCCTTATCCAACGATAATATGTAGTCCTGGATTAACTGGTTCAATTGAGTCCATGAGGAGATTATCAGAACGAGTAGCCAGTTGGGGGTTTATATTGGTCATAGCTGGTTCAGAGTTGAATGCATGGGAAACAGAAAGATCAGAAGACATTATTATAACCCTAGATTGGCTAGAGGCTCAGAAAACCAATCAGAGTTTCCATCTTAATGACTTGATTGACGGAGGTAATTATTGTTCATCAGGTTACTCAAGTGGAGGATATGGTGCAGTACAAGCTGCGGGAATAGACCATAGAATTAAAGCAGTGATAGCCATCGCAGCGGGACCAGATAAAACACGTGACTATGGAGTGGCTGAAGCCCCAGAAGATTTTACGCCATTATCTGTGCCGATCCTATACATAGTAGGGGATAGTGATTTAGGGGGAAAGAGAACACAGGCAAATCTAGCTTATTACAACCACACCAGTCCGCCAAAGCATATTGTAGTATTAACCAATGTAACGCATAGTGGTGTACATGGTATTACCAGAATATACCAGCCCATCAAATACATTGTATCCTTCCTCAAGTTATACCTCTGTGGTGAATCGGAATACGCTACACATCTTTATGGTGAATCAGCTCAACAAGATGTAGATGAGGGGTTAATCGAGGTATATTATGATATAAACATGGGAAAAGACGATTTTATGTTGAGTAACCTTGTGATTGATCCTATTTCCATTAATGTCGGTGAATCTGTCACGGTATCCGTGGATGTAGAGAATATTGGTACAAAAACTGGGGAACATACCATCGCATTAAGGATTGACGGTAACCTGATAGAGGAGAAAACAATCACAGTTGATGAAGGCCTATCCAAGAAGGTCATCTTCACGTATCAAGCAGATGAAAAAGGTTCTAGAAAAATTGAGATCGAGAATCTGGAGGGAAGCTTCAAGGTAGTAGACCCAATGATATCTGGATTCCCCACATTGGCTTGTTTTGTTGGTCTATTGCTTAGCATTATCTTATTGACGAATGGATTCAACAATAAATTATGAAAAACATCGATTCGAGAACTTATATTGGGGTTATCACATCTTGAGACAGCCTCAAACCAGTTTTTCCGATACTATTATTCAAAACCCATTTAGCCTACAATGTTGCAGTAGGGTCGAGGAAGGGGTTTTGGAGATTTTTCTCCGTTTTTTCCCCTACCCTCACTGTTTTCACATTACTAAAACAGGGTTAGGAATAGATTAGATGTCCAGAGCAGAGAAATAACCCATATGAATCGCCTCTAACACTGTGGCGGGTTGCAAACAGTCTCCTATCACACTAAAATTTGGTGCACTGAATCGAAGGGACTCTACAAGCTCTGTTTTTGGCTTCAAACCTGTAGCTAAGAGTACGGTATCAGCCTCATAGAACTGTTCCTCGTCTTTCTCATTCACAGCGTATACACCTTCCTCGGTTATCTTTGTGCATCTGAAGCCGGTATGCAGTTTGACGCTTTTCTCAAGCTCCTTCATCAACCCCAGCCAATGCAGATAGGGTGCCGTCGGAGCGGCTTTCTCAAGCATCTCAAGTATAGTAATATCCTTGCCCATATGAGCCAAGTGCAGTCCTTTTTCACAGCCCACCAAACCGCCTCCAATGACTACAACC
The DNA here is from genome assembly GCA_020444005.1 of archaeon. The sequence goes on along the minus strand of JAHLLU010000106.1, from coordinate 4,745 downwards.
TTGTCTCCTACCATGTCCTCATCATAATCTCTTGCAGCAATGACCACGTTCTCGCCGGTTACACCGGGTATATTGGGGATAATTGGCTCAGTGCCTACTGCTGCGATCAGTACATCGGGGGAGGCTTCACCTATCAATTCAGGGGTAACCGCCTTGCCCAACATCACCTTGATCGGTCTTTCCTGTACTCGTCTGATGAGTACCTTGGTGAGTTTCGCGATATCTTCTTTGAAGTATTCACGTTCAGCGTTGAGCAGCATACCGCCAAGCCGGCTATTCTTATCACAGAGGGTTACAGTGTGCCCCCGATCCGCAGCCGTGATGGCTGCCTGCATTCCAGCGGGTCCACCTCCAACCACAAGCACCTTCTTTTTACCGCTACTTGGCTGGATAAACTTGTTCTCAAATTCTCTACCTATGACCGGGTTTACAACGCATCTGACTATGCCTTTGGGATATTTTACGTAGGGTGTAAAGTTCTGGCTTATGCAGTAGTTGCACCGGAGACATGGGGTGATATCTGCTTCTCGTCCTTGTCTCGCCTTCTCAGGAAGATAAGGGTCTGCTAGGAGCGCTCGCCCCAATGATACCATATCAGATTTCCCAGAACTCAATATCTCTTCCATTTGAGCAGGATCATTCAGTGATCCAACTGTGTTCACAGGAGTTTTCACTGCTTTCTTCACCGCCTCAGCTAAGAACACGTTGCATCCTCTTGGTAGGAACATGCTTGGGAACATTCTGAGTCCAGCGGTTCTGTCATTGAATGTAGCGGCGGATAGGTGTATCATGTCAACTTTACCGTCAAGTACCTTGGCTAGTTCAACGGTTTCCTCTAAGGACATTCCTCCCTCTGTGAACTCGTCTCCACTGAGGCGTATCTCGATGGGAAATTTGGGTCCACACTTTTTCCTGATGTCATCAATGATCATTAACCCGATGCGTGCCCTGTTCTTGATGCTTCCCCCATACTCATCTGTTCGATGGTTGTGGAGCTTGCTGAACCACTGAGATAACAACCACCCGTGTCCACCATGGATCATGCACATCTGTACTCCACCTAGTTTCGCCATCTCAGCTGCGTCTCCGAAGGCGTTTACAACGTGTTGAATTTCCTCATCACCCATCTCTATGATGCGTTTACCATAGAAACTGGTTCCCGCGCTTGGTCCATACACTGGATCGTCTGGGCTTGGTGTTCCCGATCGTATCCCGGCGTGAAGCAATTCAATATTGGCTACTGCTCCGTGGCGTTTTATCGCGTCAGTAGCGCTAATCAAAGAAGGCAATATCCCCGGGTCATCCAATGGAGTTACTCTTCCATGTGAAGTTCCCTTAGAATCAATCATACTTTCACCAATGGTAACTATGGCTGCTCCGCCTTTCGCCCTAAGCTCATAATATGCTACACCTTCTGGGGTGATGTATCCGTCTGGTGAGCCATGGGCTCCCATGGGCGCTGCTTCAATACGGTTTCTAAGCATATATGGTCCGAGTTTCATCGGTGTGAAAAGATACGGAAAATATTTCATAGTATTATGTAGCAGTTTAGATTATTAGTATTTTTCAGAATTGATCAAAATTATGAAACAAGTTACGGAGAAAAGCGTGTTTAAAGAATCTGGTAGTTCTCTGAGCGTTTGATTAAGTAGAATGCAGCTACGCCTAGAGCCAACGCTGTTATTGGGTTACCTGGTATGCTCTTGTTATCCTCAGTGTCTTCCTGTGTTTGCTGAGTTGTTGGTGGTTTGACTGAATCAGTTGATGAGGTATTTAGTTCAATGAGAGGCTCTGTCACATTATCTTCGACATCAACTGTATCTTCTGAAGCATCTGGATCATACACAAAGAAACTTGTATCCAGTTGTGCACCCTCAACATAAGCAAAGTCAGCACCCGCGATATAGGGCTGAGCCACCCAAGTCAAGTTCCAAGTTCCACCCACCGTGGGAGTAAAGATAGCCTTGTAGTTCTGATCCACTGGGTTGAAGGTGTAGGTTGATTCATGCCCATTTGGGTCGGTGAGTAAGGCAGTCACTGGACCTTTAGCCATGTGGGGTGTATCAGTTAGGACCAGTGTGATGGTTTCGTCTACCATTGGCGTCCAGCTGATGGTGGGGTCTTCTCTTTCGATGTTTAATCTGAGTAATGGGTTTGTGGTTGCTAGGTTGCACTGGGTTAATAATTTGTACGAGGAGAAGGGTTCACCTGAGCCGATGAAAACGGGTTGGGTTTCTCCTGCTTCAAACCTGTCTCCAAGGTTAAACACGTATGATTGTATATAGACAACCTGTCCCTCTGGGTTATAGAAGGTGACAATTACCTCCGTATCCGAGGTGTATAGGGTGTCGTGTTTATTCTTCATAATACCCTGAATACCGGTCTCAACTATCGATATGTCCGTCAACTCAAGGTACTGGAAATTTAGTTTCTGAGTATCCTGATAACCAGTTACAATTAACTTGAAGTCCGCTACAGTCTCCGTTGTCTCGTATATGAATTCAAAGCCTGCTCTCACGTTAGGCTCAATTATCGTGGGTCTAACCATAGTCTCCAGAGTATCTATGACCGCTCCATCCGAGTCATACAAGGTAGCTTGGACCATAACCTGTGATTTACTCTGAAATCCCTTATTCCAGAACTCACCCAGTATCCGACAGCCCTCACCGGGAACAGATTCTATCCAACCCTGTATCCCATATTCTAAGTTAGTTATCGTTGGAGCAGATGCGTTTACCGTGGGAATCAGCAATAGAAGACTCATGATTACCGATAACGAGAGCTTTGATTTCATAGCCCTTGTTGGTAAGTGTACAAATTAAATCCATCGACTTTGAAAACAGAAAGAGACATTCAGTGTTCTTGAAGCAACAATATCCTCTATGTTCAAGCAAGAACAGCACACATTGATGGATTGCTACTTTTCACGTTCAAACAGCAGATAGTGATTAGCCATAGTTGGCGTACCTACCGTCTGATAGGTGTGAAGACTCCAACCATCTTTTTGATGATTCTCTATAGCCATACCTATTTCTCTATGATGATTTACTTGAACACATGTCCATTCCTTCAATTGATTCACCTATAATTATGGTTCAAAAAGCCGTTATTAACGATTAATCATAACCCCTCATGGATTCAAAGAGAAGTTACTACAAATCAAGATGAATTATTAACCAGAATCTGATAAAAAAAATCATTCATCAGGCTTCTTGGGCTCAATAGGCCAGAAACAACTATTCCTTAGATAACCTTCTTGCCAGTCTCCGGGCCAGTCCACCATCCGCACAAGGTTACTGAGCCTGTCAGCAAACTTCACCACGATCGCCTTATGACTATGAAGCAGCGGGAAGTATCTTCCAGTCTCAGCGTCGCCCTCAAATGTAAGCTCCATCACCAGATCAGCGATCTCTTTTGTGAATTCCCGAACCAGTTCCTCATATGTGGTGTCTGTATCCTCAATTGTGTCGTGAAGTATACCAGCACATAGAATCTCCTCATCATCAGTGATGTCCTTCAACAAGCCATATACCTGAATAATATGGGCGAAGAAGTAGGGTCTGCCCTGATCATCTAGCTGACTCTCATGCTTGATGCTGGCAAACTCCAAAGCTTTTTCCTCTAGGTGACTCATTCAGAATCATCCTCCATTGGAGTCGTTCTCCAGTAACAGCTGTCCTCAAGGAACCATTGCTGAATATCCCCGGGCCAGTCCCTCATACGAGACATATTGCTTAGTCTGTCTGCGAACTGGACCATGATTGCTTTTCTGCTTTGAAGTCTTGGGAAGTAATGTTCTTTGAGTCCTCCGCCTTCATGTGTTACCTCCATTACGAGGTCGGCTATCTCCTTGGTGAACTCGTGTACAAGCTCCTCATACGTGGTATCAGTGTCTTCTATCACGTCATGGAGCAGCCCTGCGCAGAGGGTAGCCTCATCATCAGTAACATCCTGTAATACATTGTATACTTGGATGACGTGAGCGAAGAAGTAGGGTCGTCCGCGGTCATCGAGTTGCCCCCTGTGTTTTTTGCTAGCGTAATCTAGTGCTTTATCCTCTAGTCTGCCCATGAAACTCAATATGAATATCCCGGTATGAATGATAAAATCATCGATTAAGATGGTTCAGTGTATTATCGGGGAACTGTTTTATCCTCAATGATACGTTGTGAATCAGTGCATTAAATGAAGGATATTCTTGACTTGAATAAACGCGCATGGGACAAACTCGCAGACAAATACGATGAAAGAACAAGCCAAGAACTAACCCAAACATTCATAGACTTCACAACAAAGCTCCCCGAAAACGGAAAAATCCTCGACCTAGGCTGTGGAACAGGGCTACCTCATGATAGATATCTTGCAGATGCTGGTTTTCGAGTGATTGGTGTTGATATCTCAGGGGAGATGGTGAAGGTAGCCAGCGTAAACGTTCCAGAGGCTACGTTTCATAGAGCCTCCATGAATCAGATAGAATATACTAAGGAATTCAATGGTGTAATGTCCTCGTTTTCTATGCTTCTTTTACCGCCTAGGCTGTTCAAGGAGACTGCTATTAGGATACATTCATCGTTGGTAGATGACGGTTTCTTCTATCTTGCATTGAATGAGCCGGTTGATGAATCTGAGGATGCTGAGTCTGAGGCGTTTACAAACATAATGGGTCAAGATATGTACTCAAGAGCATACACGGTTGATGAAATAGAAGATATACTCCAACCTATTGGCTTTACACGGGCGGAGTT
>JAHLLU010000105.1 GCA_020444005.1 archaeon | reverse complement strand
ATTTTTAGATAGTTTTTTATGAAATAAACCGTTCATAACGGGAGTATACGTTGAGATGGGACGAAAAAAGGTTATTCAACACGTTATTTGTGTTAAGCTTCATGGTAATAGCAGCTAGGCTGCTGTTGATGGGGTCAACCGCGTTTCTGAGAATCATTCTGTTAAGCTATAGTCAAGAAAATTATGAGTTATACAGGAATCTACTGAGGATTATTACCAGCGTGATAAAAGTCTGGGCAATAGCATCCGGATACTGGATAGGAAAGAAAACCGATCTATCGCATCAATACCGTGGACTCCTCACTAGAATGGGGTACAGTTGGGTTTTAGCCTTCATCGTTTCGGGTATCGGATGGTATCTGACCGAGGGTATACCTCAAGCTATGTTTCAAGCAGCGTGTATGCAAAGCATCACGGGATACAAGTTTCTGGCACCAGTTTTCTCGGGGCTTGTTCTCGGATGGCTTATCGAGGATAGGTTCACAATCAGCCCGGTTCTGAGTAAAGACATTCTAAATATTGTTTTGGTCTACAGGGGTGTTGCGCTTGTTTCTACATTGGTTGGTAGTTATCTAACCTACATGAGGATTCAGACAGGTTACACATCTAAGTATATTGGAGTATACATGATGGTTTTATCGTATGTCTTGATCCCGGTTAGCTATTGGTTTCTCTGGAAGATGTATAGATCTGGAATAGAAATCGAATTAAAATCCAAGTATGGAAGCATCCTGTATACACTTGGGGTAACGCAGCTAGTCATACGCGTTATAGGTCTATTATCAAACATGCTGGCTACAGGACAGGTGAATGCTCTTGACTTTGTTCCTGAGCTTATTTGGGATATTGTAGGCGTATCAACAAGCGTCTTTGAAACGGGGTTCGCTTTACTCTGCTTAGGATACATTCACTCACGGTACAGGTTTGTAGAAAAACTGGAAAGAATAAAGGAAACAGAGAAATAAGTTCAGTAAACCTTCTAGCTAGTCCTCTTTCTTCATGAAATCCAAGCCACGGTACTGTTTAACGGCTTCAAACAGGAAAGCACCTGCGCTGAATAAACCGATGAACAAGGTTACTAGATCTCGGAAGTCGCCTCTCCACGGCCAGTACATCACGTAGCTAACCATCAAGCCGAGAATCAAAGCACTATAGATGGTGAGTCTTGGTATCAGCATGCCTCTGAGTAATAGAAAGCTGCGTAGTGCTTCGATGGATTCTTGGTCGTTGATGATGTATTTGCCGTCGAAGTCTGTCTCTATGAGTTTGAGGTCTAGAAGTTTGTTTACGTGGTATTGGGCTAGGCTTGGGCTGCTGAAACCGAGGGCTCGCCAGATGTCTCTGACGCCTATTGGGTTCTCGCTGGTGAGTATGCACAGGTAGACGTCTAGTGTCTTCCCGTAGATTCGCTTCGCCTCACCCATCTTATTCACCTAGATCTATCTCAGCCAGCTCTTCAAGGGTCTCAAGGTTATTTATCTTGATCATGCCCTGACTCATGGTGTACAGGTTGTCCGCGATGTAGAGGCTGCGCTCTATTGTGTACTCTGATTCAAACCAGAAACCACTCTTCAGCAACTCATCATCCTGTAGATGGGTTACTTGTCCACGTAGCTCTATTCCTTCGAGGCTGATATCGAATACATAGGCTCCCTGATACGTGTACTCGCCGTAGAAGTTGTCGGGTACTTCTCCACTGAAATCATCCTCGTCTATGCCTGCCTCCAGTATCGGTATAACCAGTAGGTTACGTGCCTTGCTGAAGAGGAAAGCATGATGATCATACCGTGCTGGACTGTCTGAACCCCTATCACCTATCTCTATCTTGGCTAGTTCTCTTGGGTTCTCTACGTCACTGACATCGAATAGGCTGATCTTTACTCCTTGATGCCACGCGAAGTCGCCTTCCTCGGCTTCCTCTGTCTCCTTGCCTATACCGATGAGGGTGTTCTCGTCATATGGGTGGAGATAGTCGCTGAATCCGGGTATCTTGAGCTTCCCAAGCACCATGGGGTTCTCCGGGTCGCTTAGATCGATGGTAAACAATGGGTCTACCTTCTTGAAGGTAACCAGATAACACCGTGAACCCATGAAACGGGCGCTGTATATCTCCTCACCCGGTGCAAGGCCTTCCAGTTCTCCCACGATCTCCAAGTCCTCGTCCAGCACGTATACATTGTTTCCGTTGGAGCCACTGCGCCAGTCGTTGCTGGTGGTGGCGATTCTGAAGTAGCCATCATGCTCGTCCATGCTGAACTGGTTAAGTACGTAGCCGGGGACTGTGCCGTTTGCCTTGAAGGTGATGTCTCCGTTCTCGATTCCTATCTTGGTGATGGTGGTATCGCTGTTCCATCCGTTGCTTGTGAGGTAGAGGTTTGTGGGGCTCACGTAGAGGTTGTATCCAGAGTCTAGTAGGAATGTCTCGGTGGATAACTGCGCCTCTGCGTCTGAGATGTCGAGACTAGCTATCGTATAGTACTGCATCCAGCCCCTTGTGTTATTTGGATACCATATCTCGGTGGGTTGTATTGTGCACCATGTCTCGTTCTCCCTAATGCTGGGTAAGGGGACTAGCTCATCTTCATTGATGTAGGCTTGATTTGTGATGATGTAGTAGAGATAGTCTCCGATGAGCCGGCTGTTGAAGTATTCTCCGTCCATGCCGAATTCTTTGATTTTCTGGGGATCAGTTGGGTTGGTTATGTCGTAGACTGTGAGGGTTGTCTGGGGTCCATTGGACTCAGAGTCATCAACATCATAATAAAAGTAATAATAGTAACTTTTTGATGTGAAAACAACTAGTCGGTCACTACTTACGTAGAGGTCTGAGACAGTGTTATCAAAGTTCAGCCGTTTGACTATTCCAGAGTCTTCCGATGGGTAGGCTTTGATGATGATTACCTGTGTGCCTTTCGCGTAATAGATGTACTCACCATCAGTCTTAACAACATCAGCCTCATCTACCCCCTCGACTTGGATATTTGTGCCAGAGTATTCGTCACCAACATATAACTCGTGGGAACCAGCTGCTGACTCAACGGTATCCCAATATATATCAACATTTGCTCCGTCCGAGGCAAGTGGAGCCATTATAAAATCACCAAAGCCAAAGCCTCTGATGTAGTCTACACCATAGCCTGAACTGTAGTCTGTGAGGTATTCTTTGAGTTCATCGTAGCTTGTGAAGCGGTGCATATTACCGAAAAAGGCGTCAAGGTTACTGTTTGGAACATATACTCCGCCCATATTCCAGAGCACTCCACCAAGGGCACCCCCCAGTATGAATGCCACCAGCGCGAAGCTGGTGAGTTTACGTGTATCCAAGCTTACTTGCATTATTGGTAGTCTCATCTCTTTTCAAATAACGATATTATGTGAGTTGATATAATCCTAGGGAATTGAACACCCCGTGTTTATTGTTCTAAGTTGTTGAACAGGGAAAATATTTAGCCATATAACCCGCCTAGTTGTTAGTTTGAACATATTATTCGCCGTATCAAGCCCAAGAATACTGGTACATTTGATGGGAATGGTCAGGGCAGCCAAAGACCGGGGACACGAGGTTGTAATCTTCTTCAACGAGGAATCAGTCAAGCTCCTAACCCAGTACCCCATGCTCACAGAGCTAGACGTAGAGATGCTAGCATGCCAAACCACGTGTACATACCTCGGAATCGAGGAAAAAGACCTGATACCCGGGGCCAGAATGACCAGTATGGCTGAGATGGTGATGCTAATAGAAGAAAAGGAGAGGACACTGTTCCTAGGGTGACTGCCATGGGTGAAACTATGTTGATTATGCGGAAACGCCTCATACCCGGAAGCAGGGTTGAAGAGGGTCTCAGACTCAGCGCAGCCATGATGGGAATGGACTATATGCCCATAATGGTCTTCGTGGACAACGGCGTAGAGATACTGCTCCCGGATAGCCTCTACAAGAACAACCTCAAGGACTATTTGATGGTGGTCTCGGATATGGCGGGAGTCTACGCGTTGGAGGAGTCTCTTCAAGAGCATGAAATTTCTCTTGATGACCTTGAATCCAGCGTCGATGTAACGGTGATTGACGCAGATGAGTTAGCGGAGATGGCGAAAAAATGCACAATAATTACGAGCTTCTAGGAGAAAAAAGATGAACACCATAATCTTGATTAGCAGAGCCCACTCCGAGACCGCGTTCAAACTAGCAAAAGAACTCTACAAGGACGGCTCAGAGATACACATGCTATTCATGGGAAGAGGCACACACCACTTGAGCCGTGGCGACGTATTGAAGGAACTAGAGTTCGCTAAACTGTATACCTTTGAGACAGAGTTTGATAGCCCACGAGACGAGATAAAAGCAATCGGCTACGAGGAATTCATCGAACTTTTAGAGAAATGTGAACGCACATTTACATGGATCTAATCGATCCACCAGATCCAGCCGCGTCTTTCCTTACTTCGCTCACCGTGGATGATTTCTCGTTTTCTTAGCCTGTTCAGGAAGACAATTGTAGTGTCTGGGCACCGTAGTTGGCGTTTCTGCATTGCTTCACCTACTTCTCTGGTTGTGACTGGTTCCCCTGCTTCACGTAGTATGCTTAGTATTGCCTGTACTGCTTCATCGTCCTCAAATCTGTCAGATGCCATGAGAATATCATAGGGTACAGGTTTTTATCTTAAACGCATAGATTCCCTACCATGAAGCTATTTACAGTCGGACCAGTGGCATGCTACCCAGAAGTCCTTAAGACCATGGGAATGCAGATGGTAAGCCACAGGAGCCAAGAATACAAGACAATACACTACGAGACCGTTGAACAACTCCAACGGTTCCTCGAAACAGAGAACAGCGTCTACCTATTCAGCAGCACAGGCACCGGGTTCATGGAGGCATCAGTCCTCAACTGCGTCAGAAAAAAGATTCTAGTATGTGTAAACGGTAGCTTTGGTCAACGCTTCGCCGAGGTGGGCGTAGCTAATGGACGAGAAGTGATAAGGATCACCACAGAGCTGGGTGAGCCCGTTCACCCTGAGATGATCGAGCAAGCCTTAGCCGCTGCACCAGACATTGAGGCTGTGGCTATAACCCATAATGAGACCAGCACTGGACTCATTAATGACTTGCCAAAGCTTACTGAGGTTTGCAGGGATCATGGTAAGCTTGTTTTCGTGGATGCGGTTAGCAGTATGGGCGGCGCAGACATCAAGGTGGATGAATGGGGTATCGATATCTGTTTCAGCAGTAGCCAGAAATGCTTTGGCGTACCACCGGGTATCGGAGTAGGCTCAGTGAGTAAACGAGCACTGGATGTTTCCAAGGATATGCTGAACAAGGGCTGGTACTTTGACTTGATGGTCTGGGAGAAAAACCATGCATCAGGCAAGGGCACACCAATGACAAGCACTATCCCCCAGATCGCCGGTTTGAACACTGCTTTGAAGATGGTTGATGAGATGGGTGGTAAATACAAGTACTTTGATCTCTACAAGAAGCGGAACACCGCCATAAGGACGGGTATCAATAAGCACGGCTTGGACACCTATCCACACAAGGGCTATGAGAGCCCCACAGTAAGCTGTATCAAAGCACCGGAGGGCATGAGTGGACCAGAAGTCTACAAGGCAATGCGCGAAAAAGACTTTGAGCTTGCCCAAGGCTATGGTGCCTTAAAGGAGCAGACCTTCAGGATAGGTAACATGGGCTGGATTCCAGACGAGTACATCACTGAGATGCTTGAGGCTCTCGGTGAAGTAGTATCTTAATAACCCGTTACCATACCGGTTTTTTTACACCATTAGAGACCCAATCAGAGCCGTTTCAGGGCTTATTTCACTTGGAGAGACTTGGTTTTACGCGTTTCGCGTTACCCCCACCCCCCTCCTCCCTGTTAGCCGCCATTCTCGGGGGTAGTAAGCGCCGTGATTAGGTGCGTATGCCCAGGGGGGTAGTATTGGATACCCCCTATCAGGTTCTCGCCCTGCATCTCGGTTAATCCATTAATTGTGACAACGAGCTTTTCGCTAGTTTGGCCAACTCCAGCCCATTCCACCATAGCGTCGCAGATACCGTGCAAACAAGAACAAGGGAATGTAGCAGAGAAGCAGACAGATGCCTTGGAATAGGTTATCTGAGGAGATTAATGCGAAGTAGACTAGGATGCTGAAGCCTAATAGATACATGATGGCTTGGTTTCTTTTGGAATCGTTCCGTTTGGTTGTCTCGGACCTCATCCCAATAATTGGGTTTTCAGTCTACTATAAAACCATAGAGGATTATTCCTCGATTGTTTCTCTGAGGGTCTCTACTTGGTTGTTGAACCATTCTAGGCATGCTTCCAGTGTCTCATGTTTGGTTGATGGGTATGTGCTGCTATTTACGGGTCTGTCGCTGTTTCGGATGCACTCGTAGTAGAGTTTTCCATACTGGTCTTGTTTTAGGCTGACCCTGAGGAGTTCCTCGTCCCATGTCCTTCCACATACGCTGCACGTGTATTCTACTGCGTTCCAGTTGTGTGTGGTTACCTTTTTGCATGTTTTACAGTAGAGTTGGCTTGCGGTGTATGGGAAATCGTAGTGTAGAGCCATAAACCCCATGAATGGTGCTGTCTTTTTACGTTTTTCCATGGTTTCGGGGCGTGGATATATATCCGGGGATGACGTATATTGTATTGTGAGTTCTACCCGAAGATCAAGTCTTATGCGTATCATGGAGATCGAGAAACGTCTTCATAGCTTGGAGAATGATCCAAAGTATATGGAGCTGCAGAAGAATCTCAAGACTCTTGAATCAGGTACCATAGGAAGTCGTCATGTACGAATTGGTACTCCAGAGAATCTCGACAGTATGATAGAGTTGCGTCGAAACAGTGACGAGATGGAGGACCTGATACAACGTTACAGGGATACGCTTTCCAAATACCAGAACAGGATAGAAAAATTGAATAAAGAAAAACAGCAGCTAGAGAAGGACTTGTTCCCCTCATAGCTACTTGATATTTTTAAAGAGTAATTCTACGTCGAGTTCAAGCGCCGCGACAGGCATCTCAAGCTCCCAGT
>JAHLLU010000305.1 GCA_020444005.1 archaeon | reverse complement strand
GCGAAGGACGGGGTTACCACGTTCCACACAGTTGATCCTATGGATGACTTAGGTGTGTCCTCTACGCCGAGGGTATAACGGTTCCGTGTCACGCCATGGCGTGATTAGGAGACCTGCAGCCTGACCCTTTGCCGCAAACTCTGGGAAGCGGCCTAAGACCTTTTAATCCTCGTAGGTCCGTCGCTCGTTGACGACGCTTACAAACATTCAATTAACTTCACCATATCATCCGACCCTGGCCCTTAACCGGGGAGGATTCCCGGAGGGGTTCTCCTGTCACCATTCAAACCCGATTCGGTATCACGCCGCAGCGTGACCCGCAGGGCTTCGCACCCCGTCATCAGCGCGACGGTAGCACGCCTGCGTAGGGGGGCAGGAACATGCCGGGTACTCCAGATAACTACCTGAGTACACTCAAACTATGCGACATCGTGTCGCACCATAACGCCGCCTTCACCAGTTTATCTGGTGAAAAGCGTGGTTGGAAAATTTGTCGAATAACATCAAACAGTTTATCACCCTAAGACTGAACAAGCTGTGAAGATTGAAGACCTGCCCCCCTCAATTTTTTTAGCAAAATTGGCAAGTCCGACATTCCCTCTACGTTCCTATAATCCGTAAATCCGAGATACGCGAGGTCCCGCATGTCCTGTCCTCTAGATGGGATATTAAAGAAAGCCCCGGATATGAAGCGCAATAGATTCTGGATCATGCACACCAAGATTTGCCGCCAATTTTATGGTGAGATTACGTTTAAGTATGGCAAGATCGAAAATAAATTCTGGTGTTCCTGCATTGTCTAAAAGGGCTGGCAATATGTAGAACGCTCCGAAGCGGCGGTACGATTCCAGAAATCTTTCTAAATTAGTACCGTTGTCGGGTGTCATAGTCAAAGACCGGCTGGCCATTGTAACTACTTGGTGTGGCTTAATGCAGTCTGTTTCCGGCAAGTTGGAGGTTATCAGGACGCAATAGTGGTGTTCGTTTTGCTTCGGCAGTTGGCAGATAATGGATATAGAAATCTCTTCATTTTCATCCTGTGTACCGAAACGCTCCCGCCAGCGTTGAAAAATTTTTCTGCCGCCTTCCTCATTTTCAAAAAGAAATGCCATACATGGAAGCTGAGGAGTTCTGAACTGAGCATAAGCTGTTCCCCTCCATTGCGCCTGATCCCAGGCATGAATATCAATAACCGACCTGACACTAAATGCCCGATGATCTTTTGGCATAGGCATTCTGTCGTTTTGAGATTCTGTATCATCCTCTTCTTCTGTCAGTGGAATAAGCGTTAGTGCCGGGCGTTCGCCACGCAATTCGTATGATTGTTGTATAGCATCTTGCCAGTCTGATATTCGAGAAATGCTTCTTGCTGCGACCCTGTGATAACTTGTAGAAGAGAGGGCCACCATTGTCATTCTGTGTTGCGCAGCCTCATCGGTATAAAGTCCTTTCAGAAATTCCTCTACATCTTCAATAATACAGCATGTAGCGAGAACATGGGCGGATACCTCTGCCCAAAATTTTTTGACATCGCTTTGATTTTCAAGATTCATAGGAGAAAGATCAGCAGGCCACGTGATCGTGCCGCTCATATCCATAGCGCTCATCTCAAAGGATGGTTTGGATGTTCCCGCGTTTTCTACCACATTAAACCGTAATTTTTCTGTGTGTGGGACAACGCGCTTTTCAATCGCAGTGGCAAAGAACGCTTCTAAAGAACCCAGGACCGCTTCCGCAATAAGGACGGATTGAGTGCTGCCCTCGATATTGATTTCGATGGTCATACCAAGAATGGTTGTGCTCAGTGACTGTTGCCCTTCGGTGTTCAGAACGAGAGTACCTCGCAGTTTTTGTGAAACCGGTTGGCTTGCGAGCATTGAAAAAAAACGGTTCGTATCTTCATCGGATTCAACCTCAGGCAAGCTGCCATCGGCCCGTAAAACATCGGCGTGGCCAAGAGTATAAAGAAGCGCAGATCGCGCCACAAATAACCCTAACGCGTCAAGTATATCCGGCAAGTTTTCCAGCTTGCGAAGATTTGTTTCATCCAAATTCAGGATCAGGCTGCCTAGGGCCATATCCAGCTCCCTAATATCTTCGCCGACATTTTCCTTTGAATCATCTGTCAACGGGAGAGTAGCGAGAGCACCGTTCAATAATTGGATCGCAAAGATAAAATCAGGAATGTGACGCAGCTCCAGCGCTATCCATGCCCAGATTTTCATCGTTGGAACAAAACTGACTGGCAATTCAATGTCTTCTTCGCCTTCCATAACGATAGATGCAGCAAGGAAGGCGCAACTTGAGCGTGCCGCCCACAACAGTCCAGCGCTTCGATAGGAGAGCATCAAAAGTAGAAGGGCTTCGATGAGATGATCCACATATTCCTTTTTTGTCAGCCCTATAGCAGCCTTGCCGAGTAGACGGATCATTTCAAAGTTGTTATCAAAGTCGAGTTTCTGCGCTCGTTTAAGAAGTATCAAAGCACCTTCGGCCTCACTTTTCCGATTAGAAACAAACTCTGCCGTTTTCTCCACCAGATCGTTATAATCGGGATCATTTCCGGCTATATTCCCGGCGATCTCAACCATTTTCACTAGCCGGTCAGCTTTAAACTCGCCAAGCCCACTTGCCTTTTCCAAGACAGCAGAAAAACCATCCCAAACGCTTGCCAATTCCTCGCGCTTGTTATCGAGTATAATTTGGTTCATCCAGATAATGATGAGGGACATTTGCGCTTCAAGCGCGTTATTAGGGCGGTCTTTGTTTGCAGCAATTTTTTCCAGCGCTTCCTTGAGTCTACCCGTAATCTCATCGAGATTACATTCGTCGCGGGATATATGGCCATGGATAACCGAGTTTACGAAAAGCTGGAGTAGATTACTCAAAAATTCCAGATTTAAGGCATGATCTGATTTAAGCGCCAGCCTTTCAAAATCCTCATATGAATCTTTTAGAAACTGAAAATCATCAAACCACCAGAACGCTGTCCAGATATGTTCATATTTGGCTTCCAGCTTTTGTCTATAGGTGCTGCCCGCTTCCGCTAACCGGATAGCCCGGAGAAATCTGCCATCTGTTTCTGTGCGAGGGCGTTCCAGATTCCTTGAGAGTTTGGCTGCCAAAAGGGCTTCCGTAACCCTTTGTTTTTCCATACCCTTAAACGCTTCAGGATCATCAATAGACTTTTCAATCTCTACAAGCTGTTGCGTACGCGAATAATCTACTGGTCCCAACCTAAACGGGTCATTTTTGGCCTCGCCAATTTTCAGATAATTGTACGCAATGTCCTTGCGATCATTCTCTATGATTTCTTTTACAATCCAAGACCGGTCGTGAATCGTAATTGGAATGCTATATTGTTTTGAAAGCTCATCTTCAATGCGTGCGCGATCTTTATCCCGAGCAAATCTACTCGTCACAAAAATTATCCTTTTATAGTCACGCTTCGTTTCAACAATGCTCTTTACATCATGGCGAACCTTGACTGACCACTTCTTTTTTGCGCTGAAGGCAAAAGCCCATCGCTCCTGCGCTGATTTATCCTCACCAATATAAAACAGAGCCGCTATTTCTTCAGTTACGGGGTAGGTTTCGGCATCAGCCTTGCTGTCTCCACCGCCGTCCGGCCCTGTATGAGCTCGCAAGTTAGGGCAAATAGTACGTTCGCAGAGTTTCCGACAAAAAATTTCAAAATCATGGGTCTGATTACGAGAGGTAATTGAGTCTAAATGATATTCCAAGGTCGGAGCATGCAGAAGATACGTCACCCGGTCTTCGGTATCCGAATAATATTCGGGCCGAAGCTCTCTCATAAACTGAGACGGTATGATTTTCTTCCTATCCTTACCATCACTTTTAGTCATTGAATACCACTACTATCCTTTACCCACGTTGGGTCGGTGACATACATCGGCCTGCCAGCATGAAAGTGCCTTGTGACGCGTACCGGGTAGGTCAGGGGCGTTACCGCCCCTTTCCCCCCTAAGAACCGTACGTGATAGTTTCCCATCATACGGCTCAAGCCTCCCAAAAGTGAGCCCTTATTGGGCCACCCGCTGAAATAAAATTCACACCAGCTTTACGATACTGACTGACGGCTACAATGCCTTTCGGCGAGAAGTGCACCAGCGTGCCTGATGGCCAGCCGTCATTTGCTTTCTTCTCTTGATGTAGTTCTTCCGGATTTCTCGTAATGGGACACCTGCGGGACGTTTGCACTCTTTCGAGTCTGGCAAATTTTGAACCCGTATCCAACCCATTACAGGCTGGCATTCGCTTTTTCCCGCATCTTACGCTCACAGCTCCAATAGTGTGCCTTACGGTTTCACCTGCCTGAATATTCAGGCGGAGATATGAGATTTCCACGTTCCACCTAACTGATCCAATGAATGACTTAGGTGCGTCCTGTACACCGGCGGTACTACAGTTCCGTGCAAGCACGTTAGAGACTTGCAACCTGACCGCATACTATTCACACAGGGGAATAGCCCTCGGCCTATTAAGCCCCAGTAGACCTGTTTAGCTTGACGATGCTTGTGGACATTCAGATATCTTCACCATATCACTCGTCCCTAGCCCTTAACCGGGGAGGCTTCCCGGAGGGGTCGTCCTGTCACCATTTCGGCCCAATTCGGTACGTTGTCGGTGGAGCTTCACACCCCGTCATCAGCGCAACGGCAGCATGTCCACCTAGGGACCGGTAGAAACATACCGGGTACTCTTCAGATGCTAAAAACATCTGTTAATACAATCAATTATGCGACATCGTGTCGCGACCAACGATGCTAATCAGCCGCGCGGTTTTTGCGTCGGCTGAATTAGCCGTGTTGGGCTGGTTTGACATCATTTTGCATCACATAACACTCCGACAATACTGGAGCCGCTCCTTCATCGAGAAATTCCTTATAGGTATACAGAACAGAAATCGTAAACAACATTATGGTCTTGTAGTCTGGTTCGGAAAGCTGCGAAGTAATCTCACCATGGGCCAAATGACATCTATTTACATAGAAGTCAGAAGAGAAATACTCCAAAAAGCCTGGCCAGAAGAACTTAGTCAACTGGGAATCAAACAGTAAACCAGCAATACTAAGCAAATCTTTTTCTTTCCCATCACTACCTATGTATCGTCTTAAATCATCGGGATTTTGAAATATTTGTATTCGTAAACTACCAAACGAATGGTTATTGACTTCGGTTGCCAGATCAAAGAGCAGTCCTTCCGTTTGCGAGTATAAAAGAGAAGATGCCGCTGTAAAATGACCAGACTTGGCACAATCTAGCGATTCGATTAACACGCCTTTTCTCTTCTCATTAAAGTTGTTATTAACGATCTCCATGAAAATTTTATAGATATCACAATACGCATCAATAATATCAACACACAATTTCTTGTCCTGATTTTGCTCCCAACTATCTTGAACAGAGTAGAACAAAGGCACAGGAGACCAAATCATGTGTCTGTACGGATTATCTAAGGATAGATCAAATGATGATATCTTTAAGTACGGACGTACAATATCCCAGTCCCGAAAGAAGTTGAGAACTGTTGACAATCCTTTGAAAAGGCCAGTTTCCCTCTTTAGTTTACTCGCCGCTCTTAAAACTAGTGAAGCCTCGTCAAGCTCCTTCTGATAAGTTTCGTGTGCTTCAGTGAACTCCGCTAAAGCTTTGTTGAGATATAACGTCTTCCCTCGATTCTTTTGTTTACGCGCTTCGTCCAGTGCCGTTTGGATTGCTTTAATGATTGGGCTTATCCGCGCAACCTTTTGCCCAATTCTGTCCTTATAGTTCTTAACCTCATCTTCTATATGTATATCTTGAAAGCCACGCATTCTATCTCGGAATTCGAGCAAGATATCATCGTCGTCCAAATTGGCTAAAGATCGCAACTCCTTGCAGTTCTTCCAAAACAGACAGTTGTCTTCACACTGGAGAATAGATTTGATAGCTTGTACAGGGTCAGAATCGTATTCAATCCCCCTGCTGTTGGACCACTTTTCTATAAATGATTTAGCAAAGGCAGAGGGGGGATAGTCCCAAATAGACAATGCAATATTTCTATCCCCAATTCTTAACAGGTATGGTTCGTATTGCTTGTTAAATAGCGCTATTAGGGTTTTCAACATATGCTACCCCACCTCAAGAATTTGGTAATGTGGTCCTTTAGCCCAACGGGCCGGTCAGCCGCCGCGCTTTTTGCGGTCGGCTGAAGTGGCAAGGTTATACGTTTTCATTCCTATTCATGAGACCCTTAACCATCCTCTTTATCTCGTAAATAACTGTTTCGAATTTCTCTTTGTCGAGGTACACGACGTCTCCCTCATTAAACCAACGCAAGATTTCACACCGCTCTACCTCAGGAAGCGCAATGCCCGCATGATGGACGATTGAACGTCTCAAATGGCGGATATCTCCCATGATCGATTCTTTAAGATCATTTTTGTCCATATTGAGATAGGTGGCGACTTCAGCGCGAAAGTGGTCTTCCCAAAACTGGTATATAGACACCAACACCATGTTACCGATGAACAAAAAATTCAGACCGGCTTGCGAGTTGCGCTCTTTATACTGACCCTGCGTGCAGCGGTGAAGTTCAACTGCGTCAGGTTTGTTCGGGTCCCCTTTGCCATAAATGAATAGCGTAGAGTCCAGATATTCTGTTGTTGCAAGTTCCGGCTTAGATTCCTTAAACCGACGAAGCGAATCCTGCTGTTGTTGTTCCAGCCAACCGCGAAGCTTGTCAAATCCGGTGGTTGAATCCAGATAGACACCATAGATAGCGTCCACCGTAGCTTCGAATTGTATGATAGGATTCATCGTTGCCATACGTATAACGTAGGGAATCACCTGGACCAAAAGCCGCAGGCTTTTGGGATCTGGTGAATTTAATTGTTATACATCGATTATAGTATGATGTTCTGGTTTGATATCCTCCGCGCAAGCTCCATCACTATTTTGTCGCTTGATTCTCTGTTCTCATACTGGAAGAACTTAACACCTCGGCAGTTTATAATGGCGAACGGAGGTTCGCTTCGTACGAAACCGAAGAGATTATGCTCACAGATAACCCCCAACAGCTTCTTGCTTGCTTTTGCCGTC
>JAHLLU010000104.1 GCA_020444005.1 archaeon | reverse complement strand
AGATGATTAACCCGGGTCCAAAGCTAGTCTTTCCTATTTTCCATTCCTTTTGGTATTCTTGGTTTATGCTGGACTGGACATATCCTCTGTAAAAGAACTCCTCCGCAAAACCACCAACCAAGACATTCCAGATGTACTCTTTCACCAATCTCAAAGAAAACGCATCATAGATGATGCTAAACAGAAACGGCGACAATAATGCCAAAACTATTACTCCGAGGCGTCTATTTGAAGCAGGACCAAACATACCCCGATTCATAAATAAAATCGCAGCCAGTACAAGTAAACTCAGAATCGCTGCAACTGATGGAAACTCTTGATATCGAACACCCCAACCATTGAAGAATGTTAGAATCAACTGGGGAAAGATGAAAAAAATCCACCCCCTGAAGCCGTTGTTGATGCTACTGCGCCAGTTTTCCACAGATACACCCATCAGTCTGAACTCGTAGCGACGCACAACAATAACGAAAACAGGCAAAGCCACCAATAATAAGCCTGTGAGGTAGCTTCCCCCTAGTACACGGTTCTCCCACCTGACTAGGTCACGTACCCCTTGGGGCACTATGAGTATCAGTTGGAGTACCGTGAATGCGATAACTGCGTCTAGGATGGATTTTCCCTTCATTGTATCCAGATTGGTCTTGGTTGTATTTGACTGGTTTCCTAAACCCTTAAACTGTGCTAGATGCTGGTGTTGATTATGTTCGACGGCGTCAGACGAGCATACGACCTGAATATCCTGTATGTGATGAAGGTAATAGAAATTCTAGGCACAGACAAGGCACTGGAAATCCTTGAGGAAGCCAGCAAACGCCAAGGAGTACTCATCGCACGAGAAATGCGAAGAAAACTACCCAAAGACCTCACAACCCTTGAGATCGGCGCAGAAGTCTACAAGCGCTTCATGGAGGACGCGGGAACAGAGATCAGAGTCCACAAACAAGACGAAAAAAGCGTAACATTCCTCCTCAACAGGTGCCCCTTCTTTGAGGCATTCCTTGATGTCGGAGTGGACTGTGGCATGTTCCTCAACGGATTATGCACCCATCTGACTTTACCCAGTATTCAGGCAACCCTCAACGAGTTTGATCCAAGGCTCAGGGTTGAAGCCGTCTTGACGCGTGAGTCAGCCGAGGAATACTGTCTAGAAAGAGTCTATTTGGCTGAGTAACCGTTAAACAAACCTTCACTATCCCTTACCTATGGTCACTTACTACGAAGCTGATGTTCTCATTATAGGCAGTGGAGGCGCTGGGCTCAGGGCAGCAATAGAAGCCGAAGCCCGAGGTGCCAACGTACTGATTGTTAGCAAGGCAGCCACAGGCATGAAGAATGCTACGATAGTCGCAAACGGTAGTTTCAGAGCCGCAGTGGACGGATACACGGTTGAAGAACACCGACAAGTCACCATGGAAGGAGGAAAACACCTCAATGATCCAGCTCTCGTAGATGTACTGGTATCTGAAGGCGCTGAGCGGCTGCTTGAGCTTAGAAAATACGGTGTAGCAATCACGACCAGATACGGTAACGTGCTCTGCGGAGACAACCCAGAGGCAAGGGGACTCGGATTCATACAGCCCATGGTCAAGTACCTCAAGGAAAGAGGCGTACAACTCGTAGACAAGTGCACAATAACAGAGCTAACCAAGGAAAACAACCGAGTCATCGGCGCCTTAGGACTAAGAGACGAACCAGTAGTATTCAAGGCAGGGGCAACCATCCTAGCAGCAGGAGGCTCAGCCGGAGTCTACAGTAGAACCGATTGCCCAGTGGATATTGCAGGTGATGGGTATGCTTTGGCGTATATGGCTGGTGCAACCCTCCGCGACATGGAGTATATCCAGTTTACACCAGTGGCTGTCGCAGAGAAAGGCTACCCAGGCTTCGCCATGTACGGAAACATAGTAGACCAGGGAACACTGCGTAACAGTCTCGGTGAGGATATTGTCGAGAAGCATGGAATCACTCAGCGACCACTAACCACAATGGCAAGGGACCATCTGAGCAGAGCAATAATGACCGAGGTACAGGAGGGACGCGGCGTTGATGGCGCTGTGCTTCTTGATGCCTCTGATGTCATCAACGAGGTTGGGTTAGAGAAGCTGATCGCACGGAGCGCTCAACGTAAGGCGTTACTAGATTTAGGCGCAGATGAGAAACCGTTCAAGGTGGCGCCATCATGTCACTTCACCATGGCTGGAGTCGAGATACAACCCGACTGCAGCACCAATGTACCCGGATTATACGCCACAGGAGAAGTAACAGGCGGAGTACACGGCGCAAATAGGCTGGGAGGCAACGCATTAACCGAGATCGTGGTCTTCGGTGCAAGAGCCGGGGCATCAGCAGCAGAATACGCGGCAAAACACCCAAGACAAGAGATAAACTACGAGTTCAAAGGAGCCTATACAACGGAGACCGACCCAGCTGAGACACTGAAAGAGCTACGAGGGTTGATGTGGGATAAAGTAGGTATCGTACGCAGCAAAGAGAGCCTAACCTCAGCATTGGATCGATTATCCGAGATGAGTAAGCTAAGGTTCAACGAAGCAGACATCAACCACCAGAAACAGGCAGCCGAGACCCAGATGGCGATACTGGCATCAACCCTAACCACGTTATCCGCCCTAAGACGTGAGGAGAGCCGAGGAACCCATTATAGAACTGATTTCCCCGAGATGGAACCAGAGTGGCTGAAGCCCATCAGAGTCTACAAGACCCCTGATGGACCAAGTCTTGAGGGCACCGTTTAAAACCATTAACTGCGCCCTTTTCCCTATGGTCATCAACGTCAAGACAGACATACTCATAATCGGCACAGGAGGAGCCGGACTCAGAGCCGCCATCCACGCCCACGAACAAGGCGCAAAAGTAACCCTAGTATCAAAAGCACCAGCAGGCTACAACAACTGTACAATAGTAGCGGGTAGCGGCTACCTTGCAGCGGTTGGCGGTATGACCGTCGATGAACACAGGGAACGCACCCTCAGCACCGGTAAAGGCTTGAACGATCCAAATCTTGTGGAGGTATTGGTTGAGGAAGGTGGAGAACGTGTATTGGAGCTTGACAAGTATGGCTGCGTGGTAAATGAGCACCGTGGAGGCATCAACATCGGTGCACCCGAGACCAAACTAGGACAAGGCATCACATTACCGCAAGTCAAGTACCTCAGAGACCTTGGCGTCGAGTTCATCGAGAACACCATCATTACCAAGCTGATCAAGAAAGATGATGTCGTCGTTGGGGCTGTCGGTTATCATGGACGAAAAGACCAACCCGTCATATTCCAAACAAAAGCCATACTCCTAGCATCAGGCGGAGCAGGAGGCTTATTCAAACGAACAGACTGCCCACTAAGAACCACCGGCGACGGCTACTACCTCGCATACGACGCCGGTGCACGGCTCAGAGACATGGAGTTCTGCCAGTTCTTCCCCCTAGCACTAGCCGAACCAGATGCACCAGCACTGCTCGTGGACGGTAAAGTGGTCTGGGAGGGCAAGATAGTCAACACCCTAGGCGAGGATATACCCGCCAAACACCACGTCACAGAGAGACCATACATCGCCAAGAGCCGAGACCTATTATCACGAGCCATGATGCGTGAGGTTCATGACGGTTTTGGACTTGAAGGAGCTGTATTGCTTGATGCACGTGAGGTCGTGAAAAACGGGGAACCAGACGACTGGTATGGCATGGCGAACAACAAGTACTACAGGGAAACGCTCAGAGCGGACGAGAAACTCATCAGAATCGCTCCTTTAAGCCACTTCACCATGGGCGGAGTAGTCGCCAATACACATGGCGAGACAGATGTACCCGGATTAATCGTTGCAGGAGAGGTAATGGGTGGCGTTCACGGTGCAAACAGACACGGTGGAAACGCGTTAACAGATGTAACTGTCTTTGGCGTAAGAGCAGCTCAGCGTGCAGTAGAGTACGAGGAAACCCATGACTTTGAGGACATTGAGGAGCTTGTCAAACCTGAGCTTGAAAGATACGAGAAACTCACCTTCCGTGACGTAGGCTATACTCCACCAACTTTGATGGATCTTGTACGTGAGAACATGTGGGAAAACGTGGGAGTCATTAGAGACAGTTATTCGCTTGTTGCGGCATTTGAGCGACTGGGAGAGCTACGAGACAGTGCACGCAATATATTGGCGAAGCCCGGAAAACAGCTATTGAACGCATTGGAGGCGTTGATGGCATTAGACGTATGTGAGTACATCATCAGGGCAGCAATGGAGCGCAGGGAAAGCAGAGGCGCCCACTACAGGCTTGACCACCCAGAGGAAGACCCAGCGTGGCGAAAAACCATCATCTTATCCAAACAAGAAAAGGCTATCCAGATTGATTATGCTGAGATAGGTGAGGCGTTTGAGTGAGCTTGCAGACCGGATCATGGCTGAGATAGAGAAACAAGGCGACCCAGAGCGCAAAGCAGACCTAATACGATATTTCAAAGAATCCATAGAGACCTATGGCTTGACCCAGAAACAGAACAAAGCGATAGCTGACCAGTTCTATCCAGAGGTAAAAGGAGACCTAGCAGCAGCACTAACTCTCACAGAGGAATTAATGAAGACCGGTGTATTAGACGCTGCATCTGTGGGGTTAAAGATGCTTGATCGGTTCAGACGTAAAATCCGGGCAGAGCACTTCCCGTTATTCGATCAATGGGTAGAGTATCTAAGCAACTGGGCGATTACAGACCACCTCACAACACACATGATAAGCGAATGCATCAAAGACAACCCAAAACTCACAGAGGAGTTAATCAAATGGACTGGCAGCGATAACCGATGGAGACGACG
Source organism: archaeon (assembly GCA_020444005.1). The sequence goes on along the minus strand of JAHLLU010000104.1, from coordinate 2,288 downwards.
AGCCGCAGCAGTAACCATGGTTCCTATCGCTCGAAAGGGTTTGATGCTAGATGAGGTTTACAGTATCGCTGAGCCTTTGATGACCGATGAGGATGATATGGTGCAGAAGGGAGTAGGCTGGATGCTCAAGGAAGCATCAAGAGAGCACCCACAGGAGATACATGAGTACTTGATTCGGTGGAAACCGGAGTCTCCGGCGTTGATTCTTCGTTATGCGAGCGAGAAACTGCCTTCTGAGCTCAAGGTGTATAAAACAAAGTAACCCTTAACAAGCATCCATAATCGCTTTTAATCGATATTGAAGCCTGAAACGTGGAGAAAACAGTGCTTACAGTTAATGATGTTATGACAGAGAGGGTAATCACAACAACCATTGACGAGTCCGTTAAGAACGCTGCGAGGGCAATGGCGAAATTCGGTATAAGCAGCCTGTTGGTCTTCTCCGAAGAGGGTTTACGGGGCATCGTCACCGAGCGGGATATTGTCACGAGGGTGGTGTGTGCGGGTCTTGATCCATCAGAAGTACCCGTTTGTGACGTTATGTCCGAACCCGTTATTGTAGTTAGTCCTGATACAGTGCTTGAAAGAGCAGTAGAGCTCATGTTGATTAATCAGATCAAGAAACTACCCGTACTGGAACAGGTAGAAGAAGACTTCAACGTACTTGGTATACTCAGCTTAGTAGATGTAGCGCGTCTTCACCCAGAGCTAGTATGTGCAATGAACGCAATGGTACAAGAAGAAATGATTGGACCAGAAGCAGGCTTCTACGTCAGCTAATAGAACGTAATTATATCTTCATCCATAGGTTGATGGCTTAAACCAACTTTTTGACCACCAAACTTGGCGCTCTTACCCCAAACACGGGTAAATCGTAGAGTCTTCTTGAGGTCACGATGTATCTTATTCGCGACGTCTTCAACGGTGCTCCCATTTCTGATGATCAACGGCTCATCAAAGTCCGGGTCCTCGCCTTTTGGTCTCATATAGAGTCTGATGAGATCCAGTCTTTCGAACATCCTTTCCTTGAGTTGTTCTAGGTTGATGTCGTTATCAGCGCTGATAGCGACATAATCATAATCAGCGTCCTCCCCTAGTTTCTCGACCCATTCCTCGTCAACCATATCGATCTTATTCACAACAGTAAGAGTCGGAATATACACTGTGTTCTTGAGGAGAACATCAACGAACCTGTCGTAATCAACGTCCTCACGGACAACCACGCGGCTATTATGGTAACGGTATTCCCTGAGTATCTCCTTCATGCCTTCCTCATCCATCTCAGTCATACCCACGAGATCAGTGATGATGATACCTCCACTGCCCCTCTTCTCTATCTGTATGTTTGGAGGATTCTCATCAGGACGAATACCAATATTACGAATCTCATCAAGCAAGACCTTACGAATACCGGGATTAAACACATCAACGATCACAAGCAGCAAATCAGCGCTACGCGTGGTGCTCAAAATACGTTTACCGAGACCCTTGCCCTCACTAGCGCCTCTTATGATACCCGGAATATCCAGTACCTGAATCTGGGCGCCTCTATACTTGAGAACCCCCGGTACAACAGTGAGTGTAGTAAAATCATAGGCTCCTACCTTGCTGTTGCTGTTTGTTAGGTGATTCAACAGCGTGCTTTTACCGACGCTGGGTAAACCAAGCAAGACAATCGTGGCGTCACCATCCTTGCGGACAGCATAACCATCACCGACCTGTCCCTTGCCCCTTTCGATGCGTTCTCTTTCTTGTTCTCTGAGTCTTGCGATTCTTGCCTTGAGTACCCCAAGGTGACGGTTGGTCGCCTTGTTGACCTGTGTACGGGCGATCTCGTCTTCAATCGCCTTGATCTTCTCTTGGATACTCATGGGTAACATGCACACTGAGGCTTATCTGAAAAACCTATCTCTTCTATACGCTTATCAACCCAGAAAACCACCAATATCTAGTGATTTTATGAGACTCCACAAGGTATCAGACAAGGTCTACGCCAATTGGGATGGCGAGACAGGTGGAAATGTAGGTATCATCGAGCTGCCTGAGCACGCCTTGGTGGTTGACGCCCAGTACCCGGGCTCAGCCAAACAGTTCAGAGAAGCCATACCCCGTGCTACCGACAAACCATTAACCCATCTATTATTGACCCATGTTCACGGTGACCATGTTTTCGGTAACATGGTGTTCAAGGACCTTGAGATCATCAGCCACAAACGACTCTATGAGAAGATGGAGACAAACCTCAAGAACGAGTGGGCTCCGGGCAACCTAGAAAAGATGCTTGAGAC
>JAHLLU010000103.1 GCA_020444005.1 archaeon | reverse complement strand
ACTGAGTATCCATGAAAAGACTCAAAGAAAAAGTAGCATTGATCACAGGAAGCGCCTCAGGAATAGGAGAAGCCACCGCCCGACTCTTCGCAGCGGAAGGCGCAACAGTGGTTATGGCTGATATTCAGGATAAACGCGGCATGAAAATAGCCGAGGAGATTGGCGCTCATTATCTGCATGTCGATGTCAGCAAGGAGACTGATGTTGTGAAGGCTGTGGATTATGTGATTGTGCATCATGGGCGTCTTGATTGTATGTTTAACAACGCTGGTATCGCCGGTGCAGTGGGACAATTAGACTCAGTTACCGTTGAGATGTTTGACAGAACTATAGCTGTGAATCTTCGCGGGGTTTTCCTTGGCACCAAGTACGCTGCAAGAGTCATGAGAAAACAAGGCAATGGAAGCATCATCAACACAGCGAGCACAGCAGCAATCCGCACAGGCTATGGAAACCACATCTACAGCGCGTCAAAGGCAGGCGTACTACAGTTCACAAAATCAGTCGCAATGGAGCTAGGAGAGAAAAACATCCGAGTAAACTGCGTTCTACCCGGGTTCATACCTACCCCCATGATAGCAATGGCGAGGGGAGTACCAGTGGAAGAAGCAGACTCAAAACTCCCAATCATCGAAGAAGCATTCAAAACCGCTCAACCCATCAGACGATCAGGCAGCGTAGACGATATAGCAAAAGCTGTCCTCTGGCTTGCTTCAGATGACAGTAGCTTCGTGAATGGTCATGCCTTGGTAGTAGATGGCGGTGTAACTGGTGGACGAATGTGGAGTGACTATATGCTGGCGATAGACGGCTTGGAGAAGGCTCTCGGCTTATAGCCGAGTCTCCAAGTCAGCTAGCTCCATCTCTGCGTTTTTTATAAGTTCCTTGAGTTTTCTTTTTCTCCACTGAACCCGTGCATCAACAAAGTTCTCAGGCTTCTTGTAGTCGCTATATTGGGGGACTGTCTGGTCATCAAACTCTCGCTGGAACATGTTACCATAGTCTGGGAGAGGTTGGTTCTGTTTCACTGCTTTGATGATGTTGGATTTGCAGTCGCTGCATTGTTCGATATGTTCCAGTATGTTTAGCTCGGCTGTGTTCTCAACGATAAACATCAGGTATTGTCCTTGGAGCTTGAGTAGATTGACCTTATCGCATTTCTGCATACCTAGGCGATGGCTCCACTACGTTTATTCTTATTGATTACCGGGTTTCAAGATTTATTGTATGTAGATTTTTAGCTGACACCTGCATTTCTTTTGGTTATGAAGACTGTAATAGTATATTTTAGCAGGGCGGGTCATACAAGAAAAGTGACAAACGCGCTTTCTGAGCATCTTAACGCAGATACAGCGGAGATCACGGAGCAAAAGAAACGAAACGGGATGCTAGGTTTCATAAGATCAGGAAGAGAAAGCATGGCAAACAAGATACCAGAAATTGAACCCATCACAACAAACATATCTGATTATGATCGGGTTATCATAGCAGCTCCAATATGGGCTGGAAACCTATCTACTCCAGCCAGAGCATTCCTAATAAAACACAAGGACCAGATTAAAGAAGCAGCATTCTGCATCACCATGAACGGCAAAGACCCTGAGAAGGCATTAGCCACAATGAAGGAACTATCAGGCAAGACTCCTATAGCAACTGTAGCACTAAGGGCAGAAAACATAGACGATGACAGCTATCTACCGGAACTCGAAGCATTCGTGGCTAAGCTAAACTCTTAATCTTTTTCCATTTATCAGAGTTAGTTCAAATTTCCTTCAAGTCCAAGAGTATCAAGCATCTTGTGTACGCTATAGCTCGCCCTTGTTAATCCCATACTACGTTTGAAACTGTCACTGCCCACACAGTAGAGGTTCTTCACAGGCGTCTTGATGTCACCGAAGCCAGCATGGATGCTCCATGTCGCCTTCTCAGGCACAAGATGTTGGTAGTGAATCATGTTCATGTGGCTTTCTAATGCAGGTATGTTGCTGAAGATGGTGTGTCGCGCTTTCTCTTCTGCTTTCTCGTAGGGCATATCCGGTGGTACTATGAACGCGAATCCTACGAGGTGTTTACCCTTGGGTGCTAGTGTTGGGTCATAGTTTGATGTGGGTATCATCCACGTGTGGAAGGTGTCCGGTGATGTACTCACCCACATCTCACTGCCCTCATCCTTGAATATAGGCTCATCAAGTCCAAGCCATACGCTAAGACTGTTCACCTTCTCGATCTTCTTCAGGTTATCCACATAGTAGCTGGGTAACGGTGAATCAATCAGTCTCGGTAATTCAGTCGCATACCCTGAATAGATCACCATATCTGTCTCATAGGTTCCCTTGTCTGTGGTGATGCTAGTTACCTGTTGTGTCTGGGCTCGTCCTGTGTTTACCTTCACGAGTTCCTCGCCTAGATTGATCTTCACTTTTTCTGGTAGTGAATATGATAGAGCGTCTACTATGGTTTGAACTCCTCCCCTCGGATAGAACTGGTCTGTGGGGCGTCCCCCCACTAACATATTGTAGGCTTTACCCACGTATGGGATTGTTATACCGTTATCTTCCTTGTGTTTCTCCACCTTGTAGCTCTTCCTGTCGAGGAAACGGGAAACCGGTGCATTCGCTGGTCCTGTGCCCAGCATAAAGTAGCTGAGATAGTCGATGAATGCGTGAGATGTGGGTGATAGACTACGGGGGGTGATGTCGCCAATACTGACTCTAGACATGTCCACCCCTGTGCTTGCCATGTACGCTACGTCGAATATGATCTTCACAAGCATTGACCTGTCCTCAACAGGTAGCAGCTCAAACATCATCCAGTCCTTGACGCTCCAAGGAAACTGCTTCACCTGACGATTGATCCTGAGAAAGTATTTTCCGAATGGAACAAAATATGGAATCACATCAAAGTATTTGTCCATAAGCACCCTGAGTGGGCCAGTATCCAGCCGGGTGATGATATGTGGTCCAGTATCAATCTTGTAGCCCTGATGCTCATAGGTTCTACAGGTACCTCCGATATAGTTTTCCCGTTCTACCACCAATACCTTTTTTCCTTCTTTACCGAGGGCTAGGGCTGATAATAAGCCGCTTACTCCTGCGCCTATGACTGCTACATCGTATTTCTCTGTGGTGCTCAATGATGGTTCCTACCTATGTGAATTTCCCACTGAATAAAAGGTATAGCGTCAGTGATCGCTTTCATAGATAACATATCAAAACTATAGAGCATCAAACAGGGGAGGGGGGGGTAACGCAACTACGCCACAAAAACACTGCATCAATGAAAACCAGCCCCAAAACAGCCCTAATTACAAACTAATCTATACAAAAACGCCGTCTAATCAATACCAAAAAAGGATAGGATGAAGCCTACCAGGAACCGCCCCGTTCCAAAAACTCCTTGGTCTCGGGGTGGATGTCCTTATAGTTCTTCTTGATGTACTCCCTCATCTCATCAGCAAGCGCCATAGTCCTGTCGTATCCCTGCTCCTTGATGAAGTCATCTATCTCCTGCTTGGTCTTCCTTCGTGGATTCCAGTTCTCCTCATTAGCAACCCTGAACACGATACGTGTATGGTTCGCTGCTGCTAGACGCAGATTCTTCAGCTCCACCTTATCAAGCGTATCATACTTGGTGTGTCCATATCCCCTACCTGAACGTATAGCAGTTGGGTCGCTGTTGGTTGCACATGGTACACTCTTGAGGAAGAATGGCCAGTGGTCGCTGTATGGTCCGACACCCTGTTTGGTGGGTACCTCGGCTTTCATCTCCTCCTCCCACTTCTTAACAAGCTTCTCAATCGAAGGATAGTCGTGGATGTTCAAGCCCTTCTTACCTGCGCCTCCAGCTGCGTCGAGGTTTAGCATGAACCTGCACTTGTCTAACTCAGTTTCATGTTTGGACGTGTAAGCATAGCTACCGTAGAGTCCAATCTCCTCCGCCCCAAAGGTCATGCACCGGACACGCCGTTTGAGCTTGTCTTTCACCATGTTGAGGTTTCTCGCGATCTCCATGACGGTTACTGCTCCGCTTGCTGGATCGACAGCGCCTTGACTGATGTCGTGTCCATCCAGGTGGCTTCCAACTACAACATACTCATCATCAACCACCTTTGAGGGCACCACGTCACCAACCACGTTCCATGTCTGAAGGTCATGGTTCTTATCAGTGGTCTTGATCTTCACAACCACCTCCCCCTCCCGCTTTAGCAACCTTTCAAGGAACGTACCATCCTCATAGCTGATTCCTATAGCTGGAATAACCGGGTTGATGCCACCAGTAGGAGGCCCATAAGCCGGATAGTGATTCATGAAAATCCAGCCCTTTGCACCAGCCAGTACACTACGCATATACTTCTCGCTCCTGTGAAGGAACCTCTTCATATCCGGTGGACTAGCAGATGTGACCATCACAATCTTGTCTTTGAGTTTCTCCTCATCATAGTCCTTTATCGCTCCAGGGCCAATGAAGACCAGTTCACCTTCTACCATATCGCCTATACTGTGGGGTAGACTGATGACGTCAAAGCTCTTCTTGATGGGGCTCACAATTTCAAGGGTGGCTGGTCCACGTGTCCAGCCGTGGATTGTGAACTCTTCTGCCTGTACGTTCTCACAGCCATATTCTTTGAGTTTCTTCATGATATACTCTACAGAGTCCCTGTCTCCGGGTAAACCGGGGAACCTGCTTCCATGAACGTCACATAGAATCTCTAGGTTGTCCATGGGCTCAGAACCTGTGTAGATTTCTGACATGATCTTTTTATCAACTTCAATGTATGGGTTTGTCAAAATCTTCTCCGCAGAATACCCCCACAATTACCGATATAAAACCTTCAATCACTGAAATAACGAGAAACAAACTCTCTAATTACTGAGATCAAATACTGAAACCAAATTCGTCTTCACACGATAATGAAAATACACTGAAAACTGTTTTATCCTCACCTACCACACATCATTGAACAAAATTGGCAAAGGAAACATCATTCTTCCTAGCGGGCGACGCATTCCAAGCCCGCTGCATCCATCAATACAAGGCGCAAAACGACGTCAATGAAATATTCGACCACGTACAAGGCGCAGACGTTGCCTTCATGAACCTTGAAATCGCCATCCACGCATTCGAAGGCTACCCCATAGGCGCAGGAAAATACGACGCCTACGGACAAGCAGACCCAGAAGTAGCTGCAGACGTAGCCAAACAAGGCTTCAGTATCGTAAGCAGGGCAAACAACCACGCCATGGACTACACAGAAGGCGGCATGATAGCCACAACCCAGTACCTAGAAGCCGCCGGAATATACCACGCAGGCACAGGCATGAACCTCGCAGAGGCAAGAGAACCAGCATACATGGAAACCCCCAAAGGCATCGTAAGCCTCATCAGCGCCACCACATGGGAACTCGGCTTAGCAGGACACGCACGAAAAGACGTCATGGGTAGACCCGGCGTCAACCCCCTCAGAATGATACCCAAATACCATCTAGACCAAGAAGACTGGCAGAGCCTCAAAAACGTCGCAGACAAACTCGGACTACTACCATCAGAATACGAGAACGGGTACAACTTCCCCTTCCGAGGACACAAATTCGTACCCAGCGACAAAACCATGCGCGAATACACCCCACACCCAGTAGACCTCAAGGAAAACCTGCAAGCAGTACGCGACGCCAAACAGATCAGCGACTGGGTAATGTTCAGCCTCCACGGTCACTACGAGGAAGTCCACCCACCCGTTGGCTACCGCGAGAAAGAGATACCTTTGAAAGCTGTGGTAGACTTCGCCCATCAGGTAATAGACGCAGGCGCAGACATCTACATTGGACACGGACCACACATCCTCCGAGGCATCGAGATATACAAGGATAAACCAATCTTCTACAGCCTAGGCAACTACATATTCCAAAGCACCCTAGCACGAAGACAACCAGCAGACCTCTACGAACTCTGGGGACTAGACGCTGAGGCCACCACCGTTGGACTCTACATGACCCGTGAGAAGCCACCCAGCAAGTTCTTCCAAGACATGGCTTACTGGGAAAGTGTCGTAGCTGAACTCGATTATGAGGACAAACAGCTCAAGGAGATCAGACTGATCCCCATCCACCTTGACATGGACCCAGAGAAACCCCTACACGAACAAAGAACCACAGCAGGCGTACCCCACAGAGCCTACGGAGACCAAGCAAAAAGCATCATAGAAAACATGCAACGCCTCTGTAAACTCTACGACACAAAAATAGAGTACAAGGATGAGGTCGGGGTAATCCGCCTCTAAATAACCTCTTCCTTACTGCCGCTGAGCCTGTCTAGGTAAACAATAGTCTCTGGTCTCAGGGTTTCTCGCTTTCTTTCAAGATACGCCTTGAGCTTTATCCCAAGACGAACCGTCTCATGAATACCTGCGTTATCAATAATCTCATCAATCTCTCTCTGAGTTCTCTGAGAATAATCCCATTTATCCATGTTCAATATCTTGAAAGCCAGCACAGCAGCGTTACCCGCACACTCACGCATAGCCCTAAGATCAACCTTGTCCACGGTATCATACTTGGTGTGCCCAAAACCACGACCACCACGTTTGGCAGCCTCATCCGGATCACCCATCGTAGCCGTAGCTACGCCTTGAAGCAGGAAAGGCCAGTGATCACTGTATGGACCAACTCTTGCCCAGAGCGGTAGATCGTCACCTATCTCATCGATAGTTTCCTTGAACAAAGGCTCCAGTTGGGGCCATCCATGAAGACAGAACCCTTGACGACCAGCCCTACCCGCAGCATCAAAGTTCATCATAAACCTGATCTTCTTCATGAAATCTGGGTGCGCCTCACAATATGCTCTGCTTCCATAGAGTCCGATCTCCTCTGCGCCGAAACAGATGAACCTGATGTTATGCTTCAGATGCTCTTTTTCCTTGGCAAGTGTTCTCCCAAGCTCCATAACAACCGCGGCTCCAGTCGCATCATCCAAGGCACCCACAGCAATATCATGACCCTCATAATGAGCACCATAAACAAGCCACTCATCACTACCAGCAGTACCCTTGAGATCACCCACTACATTCCACGTATCAACATCAATATTCCTGCACTTGGTCTCAAGCATAAGCTTCACATTCCCTTTCCGCTCAAGCATCCTCACCAAATACATGCCATCCTCATAGCTCACTCCAACCGCCGGAATAATCGGACTGATACCACCAGTAGGAG
>JAHLLU010000102.1 GCA_020444005.1 archaeon | reverse complement strand
TCCAGTATGGCCACCATAGACTCGCAGTAAGCATGAAGAGGCTCTGAGTGAGGGTAATAACCATAAGATTTCTACTCTTCATCATATCTCGTACGGTCTTCGTGATAGGCGCCATTTTCGGGATTCTCCGTGGCTTCAAGGCTTAATGCCTTGGCTTATAAACAGTTCTCGACACCCAAATCAACCAGATGAAACATAGCTCAGGCATTCATCTTAATACAACAATGTGTAGCGCTCTACCGTTGTAAAAACTCAAATAATTACAGCATGGTTTGTGTATATGGCTTCCACGGGAAACAACAGGCGAGGCGGACGCCTCCAGTTCATAGACTTCACCCGTGGACTAGTAATGGCGATAATGGCTTGGGACCATGTCTCAGGTTTCTGGAATAGGTTTCATCTTGGTAGCGAGGGTGTGCAGGGCATGATGCGAGAGCCCCTGAACACCACATGGTTCCTCTCACGGTTTGTAACCCACTACTGTGCCCCCACATTCATCTTTCTAGCCGGAACCGTACTAGCATACTCTACAATAAAACGCCAGAAAAGGGGCGATAGCGAGCTAAACATCAGCTACAGAATGATCATCAGGGGAATTGTGTTACTCATTGCCGAGTCCCTACTGGTATCCACCGCCTTCGGCTCACAAACATCTTGGCTCTACTTTGGGGTCATCGCATGTATCGGAGTCTGTTTCATCATATTCAGCGTAGCACGTAAACTACCAACTTGGCTCATCTTAACAGCCAGCCTCATTATTGTGCTAAATCACGGTTACTTGAACCTTGACTTTATACCTAATGATATCTGGTGGGGGCATTATCTTAGGGTCATCATTCATGAGCCAAACTTCTCAATGCAGCCCTACGTGGGACTCTACCCAATAATCCCTTGGATAGGCGTAATGGGAATGGGGTGGACCTATGGAAACTATCTCAGCGATAAGACTCCAGAGGAGATAAAGAATCTCAGATATCCGCTAAGAAGAATCGGGCTGTCATCTATACTCTTGTTCTTCATAGTTCGGATAGTAAACAACTATGGGAACCTTTTACCTAGACAAGGCTGGACCCTAGTAGACATACTCTATGTGAGTAAGTATCCGCCTAGTGTTGCCTTCCTATTATGGACCCTTGGGGGAATGTGTCTCTTCATGTCATATGGATTAAAACTACAGGAGACCAACGAGTTCCACAGGGTAACAGATATTCTGCTACAGTTTGGGCGTGTCCCATTGTTCTTCTACATAACACATCTCTGGATATACAGGCTCAGACCACCGAACACCGCCACGCCATTCTATATGCCCATGACGCCTACCATAGGGCTATGGCTATTGGGGCTTTACGTCCTATTTGAGCTGTGCAAACGATACGAGAAACTGAAACGAGCTAACCCAGACTCGTTGCTGCAATACATATAGGAGCTAAAAGTGATGACAATGACCCTGAACCGAAACATCGTCGCCGCTATCATAGCTTTTTCCCTACTAATTACCGCTTACAATACGTATCAGAACCCCATTGAGTGGGAGATAGAGGAAACAAACACCAAGTACTATGGAGGCGCTGGTATCAACTTTGAGCTACAGAAGGGCATGAGATTCAACTTCACAAAAAACCGTGAAAAATACCATCTATCCTATATGGAAGGCTACATGTATCGTTTGAAGTACGATAACGAGACAACGCTTCCCAGCATAGTGTTAACTTGGCGTGAATGGGAGCCCATGAACTTCACAGAGGCAGTGAAACGCAGCTACAATTACTCTGATGTAAGACACACCGAGTACAGCTTCGACGGCTACGTAAACACCACTATCAATGAACATGTTTTCCAGTACCAAAGCTTCAACAAGTCCACGCCAGTGGAGAACCGCACAGGATACATTGGGTACTGGAACTGCACAAACAGCGGTAGAATCCTTACCTTGATGGTGGAAAACGATGTAAACGGGAACCTCACAGGACTCTTTGATCTTTTCAACGATACAAGGACGACGTTAAACTGTCACTATCCGGGTCAGACACCGGATATTGACGATGATCTTGATCTTCCCATTGATATTGGAACGGTAGTACACGTAGTATTCATGATCATGATGACCGTTGGCTTTACATTCACTTATATGATGGAGGGATTCCCCAACTTCGCTCACACCAGCTACGCTACCATCGGCGCAATGGTGAGCTTCTACATGACCCGGTTTCTAAACTTCCAGCCATACGATACATGGATATTTGCTGCCTTTGTGGGTGGTTTGATAGGTGTCGGGCTTTATCTCGGTATAGTGCGTCCCATTAGACGTAACGGTGGATATCAGGACATTACCCTGACTTTCACTTTCCTAGTGATCGCCATGGTGCTACCTCAGTTCGCCTACATATTCAACTGGTGGGCTCGATACGAGGTGTCAGGAGGCAGCGCTGTACGCGGCTACAACCTAAGATATTTTGACTTTTCATATCGTGGAATACCCGGCATCGCCATAACTAGCGTCGCTACATGTATTCTTCTCATACTCTGGCTCAAATACTTCCTAACACAGGATAAAAATGGACTAGGTCTACGTGCAGTAGCTGAAAACGAGTCACTAGCAGCCACGATCGGCATCAATACCCATCGGGCTCATTTTCTTAGCTGGTTTATCAGCGGAGCATTATCCGCCCTAGTAGGGAGCATTATGACCATGTATAGCAGCGTCTCAGTTGGTGGTCCTGATGGATTGATCGTTAACGTCATGTCCGGCGCGATACTAGGCGGCGTTACAAATGTATATGGTGCGATTATCGGCGGCTTATTCGTGGCTTTAGCACAGGACATGCTAAAGGACTTGTTTTTCATCTTCTTCGGTTTAGCCGTCGAGAAATGGCAAGGCTTACTGCCAATGGTCTTCTTGATAACATCTCTAACCTTGTTCCCCAACGGCATCGTAGGAGTCGAAGGCCTCAGCATGGAAAAAATAAGAATAGCCTACGAGAAACTCCGAAAACGGTTATTCAAGTAGACACTGCATCATAGCGACGCCAAAGTTAGCACGACAAGCATCACATCTGATACAAGTAGCCTCCTTTTGCCCCTTCTTCAGGTTCGCCACTAACCCGGGTTCACGTATGAAGGGTCTGCTCAAGCTCACCATATCCGTCAAGTCCTCTTCTACAGCCTTCTCCATAGCTGCTAGCGTCTTGAAGCCACTTACCAGGGCCATGGGTGTGGGTTTGATGGCTTTTCTGATCTTCTCAGCGTGTCCAGCAAAGTCTGCTTCAGGATGATCCGGGTGTCGTGCTCTTTCTCTTAGTTCCGGTTTGCGTCCTCTTCCTCCTCCGCTTATCTCGATGAGGTCGATTCCCTTTTCTGAGAGGGCTTTTGCTACCTGTATTGCGTCTTCTACTGTGAACCCGTTTGGGCTGAAGTCATCACTGTTGAGCTTAATTAGCACAGGATCATTTCCAATCCTACCCCTAACCTCATCATAAACATCCAAGGCTAGTCTCATACGTTTCTCAAGGCTGCCTCCATACTTGTCGTTTCGTTTGTTTACATCCCTGCTCAAGAACTGGCTGATCAGGTATCCGTGGGCTCCATGAATTTGTACCCCGTCGAACCCGGCTTGCATGGCTCTCTCCGCTGCGTCGCCAAATCCCTCTATTATTGCCTCGATCTCGTCTGCACTCATCTCTCGAGCTGTCCAGTCTTCTTCACTGTACTTGCTTGGTCCGGCTCTATCTGGTTGGTATGTTACTCCGGCGTGGTTGATCTGTGCAACAATGTGTCCATCATGCTTGTGAACAGCGTCTGTGAGCTTCCTTAGCATGGGTATGTGTTCATCGTGGCTTATCCCCGCCATACCGTTGTGGGCCTTCCCATTATCCAGTATGTAGAGGTGTCCCTTGACAATGAGTCCTACTTCGCCTCGGCTCATACGTTCATAATGTTTTATGATGGTATCGTTTACGATGCCTTTCTCGTCGGCGTAGGCGCTTGTGGTGGCGCTTCTCATGAAACGGTTTCGTACCAGCATGTCCCTGATCTGATATGGTTCAAATAGATTGCTCATAGGGGTTTCAGATGAATGATGGTTTAACAATGCTTCGCTGAGGGTATTGTTTTAACCTTCATCAACACAAAATAGATTGATTGTTATGAAGCTCATGAAGGGGGAACAGAAAAAATACTTCAAAACGGGCGGCGAATGGTGCTACATCTGGACACCACCCGGATATGATCCAGCGGAACCCGCTCCAGTTGTAATTCACCACCACGGAGCACGTGGATACATCAGAGACGGCGAATCAGACTGGCTGGACACACCATCAAAAAACGCTTACCTACGAGCAGTCATGGCTGACTCGGGTGCAGTGATCGCTGGAAGCCACGCATGCGGCGACCACTGGGGGAACAATTGTGCAGTGGACGCTAACGCGGCCCTCTTGAAGCACTTGGACTCGATGAAAGGCTTGGATACGAGTCGCATCGGGTTCATGGGGGGTGGACTCGGAGGCGCATTGATATGGAACTCTGTACTCGGGCCATACGCTGGGCGAGTTAAACAGGTAGCCGTGATGCAGGCGGTAGTAAATCTCTCAGCTGTGATCCGTGAACAGAAATTCAAGGAGGTATGCCTCAAAGCCTATGATATACCGGCTGGCACCTCGGACGATGAAGCCATCAAAAAGTTACATCCATATGATCCGATGCCTAGACTCCAAAAAATAGCAAAAGGCACACCACTACCACGAACCATAATCTACCATGGAGCAAAAGACGAGAATATCCCAGCGGAGACCAACGCCATCCCTCTGGCTACTGCATTGAAAAAAGCAGGCGCTGATGTTACCCTTGAGTTATTTGAAGGCGTGGAGCACAATACCTATGCCATGGGTAAACCCATGGAGGATAGACTCAGAAGCTTCTTCTCTCGCCTCTAACCTCCTATTACATTTTATAATAAAAACAATACATACTGTACTTATGGCATTGAAAGTACTAATAATCGGAGGCGTTGCAGCCGGACCGAAAACCGCTGCAAGACTCAGAAGACTCGACCCAGACGCAGAGATAACCGTAATCGAACGACAAGACTTACTTAGCTATGCGGGATGCGGCTTACCCTACTATATTGAAGACATCATAAAGGACTGGTATCAGCTTCTAGGCGGTGATAACGTAAGAGACGCTGAGTTCTTCAGAAAACAGAAAGGGTTTACCGTACTGGATCAGACAGAAGCCACAAAGATCAACCGTTCCGAGAAAACAGTTACAATAAAAGACCTCAGAACAGGCGAGACACGAGACCTACCTTATGATAAACTAGTGATAGCCACAGGGGCGAGACCCTTTGTACCCCGTATGGAGGGCACAGAGTTAAACGGCGTATACCGCCTCTACAACCCTCATCAAGCTCAGGCGATAAAGAAACTAGTAGAGAAAGAATGCGGTAAAGTCGTAGTGGTGGGTGGGGGGCTCATAGGCATAGAGACCTGTGGGGCCTTCAAGGTACATAGCTGTACTACCACCGTGGTCGAGATGATGCCCACCCTTGTACCCAATCTCTTGGACGAAGAGATGTCTATGCTCTTGGAGAACTATCTCAAGTCTCAGGGTGTTGAAGTTATCACGGGAAGCGCTGTCTCCAAGATCATCGATGATGGTGAGGGTAATGTCTCCAGCATCGAGACCGCTGACGGAACCCGGATCGATGCGAATGTTGTGATAATCGCCATCGGCGTCAGACCAAACACGGAGCTAGCAGTAGATGCAGGTCTAGAGATTGGTCCAACGAGGGCTATCGCTGTAAACGAGTATCTACAGACCAGTGACCCTGATATTTACGCGGGAGGAGACTGCGTTGAATGTGTTCATATGTTGACAGGTGAGAAGACATTCGCTCCGCTTGGGAGTACAGCCAATAAGCATGGTAGAGTTATTGCGGATAACATCGCGGGAATGGAGACCAATTTCCCCGGTGTTTATGGTACGGCTGCTTTCAGGGTTCTTGACTGGAACTGTGGTACCACTGGTTTGACGGAGAAGAAGGCAAAGGAGCTTGGATACGATGTGGTTACCACCATCACACCCAGATATGATTTCAGTAGCTATATCCCGGGTGCACAATATACTATCATCAAGCTCATCGCCGACAAAAAGACAAGTAAGGTTCTTGGCTGTCAGGTGGTAGGTGAGGGTGATGGTATCAAACGTATTGATATTGTTGCTACTGCGTTAAAGTTCGGCTCAGATCTAAAGGGTATCTCTGATATTGACCTCGGTTATGCGCCTGCTTATAGTACGGCCATTGACGCTATCGCTCACTCTGCTAACGTGCTTCGTAACAAGATTCAGGGTATAGCTCGTGCAGTCACTCCCTTGGAGTTTAAGGCGATGATGGATAGCGGTGAGGATTTTGTGTTGCTGGATATCAGGAGACGAGATGAGCATGCGGCCAGAAGCTTCAAGGACCCAAGGGTCAAGAACATACCTCTTGATGAGTTAAAGGAGCGGCAAAACGAGTTACCACGTGATAAGACAATTGTAACCTTCTGTGTTATCGGTGTGAGGGCATATATTGCTCAGCGAATACTCACTGGTCTAGGGTTTGAAAAGGCTAGGTATCTGGATGGGTGTCTTACTGCCTGTCCTTATTGTAAAATATCTTGAGTGGCCTCTATCTCTTTCCTAATCTTTTCAGCGATTTCCTCAAAATATTCCTTTTTTCGTAGCTTGAACCGGGCTGGGTTGCTGAACAATAGTTTTCCAGCCTTTGATGGACGAGGAATTATGTGTATGTGGACGTGGGGAATTATTTGACCAGCGTTTGGTCCATTGTTTACGCCGATATTGCTGTCCTTGGCGTTCATGGCTCTTTGAATGGGTGGTACGATTTTGATGAGTGTCCTCATTAGGGCTTCCCAGATTTCTGGGGGAAGTTCCTCGATGTACTGAGTATGTTTCCGGGGGATTAGTAATATGTGTCCGTCTGCGACTGGGTTGATGTCTAGAAAGGCTAGGGTGTGTTTGTCTTCGTAGACTTTGTAGCTAGGTGCCTTGTTATCCCTGATTTTGCAGAGTATACAACTCATAAATGAATTGATGTTAGTGGATTTTTATAGATTAGGTATCTCGGGCATGACAGCATGCGGCTTTGTCTTTGGCTGTGTTTTGAGTAGGTCGTGTATGTTTATGCTGCCTACGAGTTTTCCGTCTACTACGGGGAGTGTCGATTGTTTGAGTTCG
>JAHLLU010000101.1 GCA_020444005.1 archaeon | reverse complement strand
GTCAAATATGTCATGAACATCACAGACATAGACGACAAGACCATACGAGACAGCGGAGCCGCAAATGAAACCCTCAAGGAGTTCACAGAACACTACACCAGTGTATTCCTACGGGGACTCGACGCATTAAACATCAAACGAGCCACGGTCCATCCAAGAGCTACAGTCTATGTTCCACAGATGGTAGACTTCATCAAGTCACTGGAGGAACTCGGATACGCTTATGATGCTGAGGACGGCGTCTACTTCGACATATCAAAGTTTGAACACTATGGGAAACTCAGCGGTATGAATCTCGAAAAAGTAGAGCAAACCGAGCGTATGTCCTCAGACGAGTATGATAAAGAAAACGCACAAGACTTTGCTCTCTGGAAGAAAGCCACACCGGAGGAAATGGAACGCGGAATCTACTTTGAGTCCCCATGGGGACCGGGAAGACCAGGCTGGCACATCGAGTGCAGCGTCATGAGCAAAGAACTCCTAGGCGAGACCATAGACATCCACGCAGGCGGCGAAGACCTAGCCTTCCCCCACCACGAAAACGAGGTAGCACAGAGCGAGGCTCTCTCAGGTAAACCATTCGTCAACTACTGGGTTCACATGCGGCACTTGATGATTGACGGAGGTAAGATGAGTAAGAGCTTGGGTAACTATGTGAGCTTTGACGATGTATTAGCGAAACACAGTCCTGATGCATTCAGGTACTTTTACATCAGCACCCATTACAGGCGACCACTGAACTTCACATGGGCTGCTATGGAGTCATCCGAGAACACTGTAAACCGTCTTGAAAACACATTGGACCTAATCGAGAACGCCATGAAGGGACCAGACACGAATCTGGACTATGGTGACCGCGAGGAGAAGCTGCTAACCACGGTACGAGCCGAGAAAAAGAGCTTCATAGAGGCCATGGATGATGATTTCAACACACCCGTCGCCCTTGGACACCTCCACGCAGTCGCAGGAGCCATCAACGATTACCTGCAGGAACCAGCAAACAAGGGTGTATTAGAGGAAGCAGCAGAGACCTATCATGAGTTACTGCATGTTTTAGGCTTGTTTGAGAAACGAAGCACAGGCGCTGATGATGTGACTGAGAGCCTGATGAAGTTCATTACCGACCTCCGTATGGAGCAGAGGCAAGCCAAGAACTATGCGTTAGCTGATGAGATCAGGGACAGGCTCAAGGAGATCGGTGTCGAGATACAGGACACCTCTGATGGTACTACTTGGAAGATCAAGTAACCCCTCACTCTTTTATCCACCAACTGCTCGTTTTCAAATATGAGTTCTACACACGAGACAGCCCTAACTTGGCTCAAAGATAACAGCTCAGAAATGTACAAGATGAGCGACCAGCTCTTCAAATGGGCTGAACCCGGCCTCAGGGAATACAAATCCAGCAAACGACTAATCCAGTACCTAGAAAAAGAAGGATTCACCCTCGAAACAAACATCTCAGACATGCCTACCGCATTCAACGCCACATGGGGAACAGAGGGACCAGTAATCGGCTTCTTCGCAGAGTACGATGCAACACCCGGACACAGCCAGAAACCAGTACCCTACGAGGAACCAGAGGTACCCTATGGACCCGGATTCACTGATGCTCATAACATGCTAGGAGTAGCTGGATGCTTTGCAGCCGCAGCCTTAAAACACACATTGGAACAGCATGGACTCAAAGCAAGGATTAGACTACTGGGTACGCCTGCTGAGAAGCTCTGCGTCGGTAAGCCGTTCATGGCTCGTGATGGTTGGTTTGATGGTATGGATTGTTTATTGGCTTGGCATCCGGGTGGTCCTACTACGGTGCTCGGTGAGGTCTGGCCACGTACCTACAAGTCCAAGGTTTATAGTTTCAAGGTCTCGGGTGCCGCTGAGGGGCAGAGTGGTGCTGTTACTTATCCGGGTGCCTTGGATGCGGCTGTCTTGATGTATAACAACGTGAACATGATGAAGGAGCATATCCCGGCGTTGATGAGGCGTGGTGGCAGCATCAACGAGTTCATGATGACAGGCGGACAATGCACAGTAGCCAACCCGACACTTAGCCAAGTCATCTATGCTTGGAGAAACAGCAACATTGTGGATCAAGAAGCCGTCGAGAAGGTTATAGACCGTTGTGCAGCGGGAGCAGCACTCGTAGCCGACTGCATCGTAGAGCCAAGAGTACTAACAGCAGTACGCACAGGGCTACCAAACACTGTAATGAAAGACGTTGTCTGGGAGAACCTCATGAAAATAGGGGCACCAGTCTATACAGAAGAGGACAAAGAATACGCAAGAGAAATACAGCGCAACATGGGCCTAGAGCCTCTGGAAGAACCATTATACACAGAAATAGTTCCCCCTGAGAAAGCATACGGCGACTTTCATCCAGCTGACGATGTAAACGAGTTCACATGGCACTGTCCAACAGCTCGACTCTACGTGAGCAAAGCCATGCAGCCTATTCCCGGTGTAGCGTATCCGCGTTGGGCTAGCAGTAGTCTCTGTGGCTCTGGTATAACTCATAGGATGGGTATGTGTGCAGCCCAGATACTGGCCTTGAGTGCATTAGATATAATAGAAAAACCAGCGCTACTCAAGATGGCTTGGGAAGAGTTCAAAGAAAGAAAGGCTCAACATGATGAGCCTCCACTGCTACCAATGGGGTTAAAGCCCCCAGTGGAGCTAAGGTGGCCTGAATGGGTTACCAGACCCGGAGATGAGTGGTGGATTCCACCACAGTAGCTTACTTGAAGTAGCTTGGCGGTAGCTCCGCCTTGCCTGTCTTCTTTTTCAGCTCTGTTAGTTCTGCTTTGATTCGGCGGTGTACGTCCCAGAATGCCTCTGGGATACCTTCCTCGTCTCCGTAGAGGTCTTCCATGCGTGCCTGTTTCTCAAGGTACTTGTCTATGCGTATGCCGAACTGTTGATTGTATTCTGCTTCGGTGTATTCCCGTTTGAATACTTGTTTGAATAGCGTAGCTAGGTCCTTGTAGTGTGGTATGTAGCCGATAGGTGTACGTATAGCCTCGTATTCACCGTGTACTCGTCCCTCCGCCCATATTACCCATATCTTCTTGTCAACCTTCTCGTTCAGGTACCGACCATCTGGACCCTTGATGAAGTAGTTGGTGCTATAGACCTTGGGTGTATTCTCTAACCGATCACCAAACTCGATATGGTTGTTCAAGTATAGTCCGAATGGCACCACCATGAAATCCATGATAGCCATGGGGCTGCTCTTCCTGACGCCTGCTTGTCCCAGTGTTGCGCTTGTGGTCTCGGATTCGATGGTTGCGCCCATGTAGACGCCGTGTGCCCATGTGAGGGCTTCGCTGATGGGTGGGTTTGTGTCGCTGTCTCTGCCGCCGTAGAAGACGCCTCTGATGATGTGTCCTTCTGGTTTGTCCCAGTCTGGGTCCACGTTTTCTAGCTCGTTGAGTCTGATGGTGTATCGTGCGTTGGGGTGAGCCAATGGTATCTCGTTTCCCTTCTCATCCTTCTTGCCTTTGAACCAGTCTCCGCTGTGGTTCATGCCCTTCTCGGGGTATTCTTCCTCAGGGATGCCCATGCCAAGCCAGTAGGGTTCACCTTCATGGATCAATATGTTGCTGAAGATCATCTCACGTGGAGTAGTCAGTGTCTTGTAGATCACCGGGTCGTCTATGGGGTTCACGTCTCTGATGATACCGAAGACCCCTGCCTCGATGTTTACTGCTCGGCAGTTGCCTTCCTCATCGCCCTTTAGGTAAGCGATGTCGTCTCCCACGATGGTCATTCCCGGAATCATGGCTGTACTAGTCTTTCCACACGCCGAGGGATAGGCTCCTGTGAAGTAGGTTACCCTTTCCTTGTCTGGATGTTTGACTCCCATTACTAACATATGCTCTGTTAGCCAGTCGCTATGGTTGGACTTGTAAATGCTGAGACGCAGTGCTAGTTTCTTTAAGCCAAGGCTGTTTCCCGCGTACTGGTTATTCACCGAGTAAACCTTGCCATCGATTACGTCAACGTATATGCGGCGCTTATCGATGTTCACAGTGGTATTACGTTCATCAAGTTCTCCTGCGCTGTGAACGAAGGTGAAGAAATCGTCACTACCCTCCAGTTTCTTGAACTCGGTGTAACCGTTTCTATAGAGAATGTCCTCGCTGTGGGCGACGTATGCGCTGTCTGTTAATTGTAGTGCGCATTGGGTGAATCTGCTGTTTGTCGGTCCAAGACTGAAGAACCGTATCAGGCAGGTTTTGCCTTTCATGGCGCCATCCATGATGCCGAGAACCTCCTCAAGTCCTTCCTCACGGTCGATGGAGTTGATGCCTTTACTCATCTTCATGTCAGGGGTCTTGAGAACCCGGGTGTTTCCCTTGTCTCTTGCTTGATCATAGAAGCTATCATAGTGGATGGTGTGTCCCTTCATCTTTAGGGGCATCTCCTCATTTAGATCAATGGCGATCTGTCTGACTCTTTCGACGTCTCGTTTGCTATCATCAAACACTATGGCTACTTTTGGTTTACATAGTTCAAGGAACCTCTCCACTTGTTCCATAACATGGGGGTTGTTGAGTGCCTCAAGCTTCCCTAGGCTCTCCTTGTCCATGTACTTCAATAATGACTCCAATATGCCTCTCAAACCATAAACAGAGCTTCATATTAGGTTTATCGGTAACCCAAAATCAGACCTCGGTTTCCTCTGGGGGTTTGATATCCTTGAACGTCAACCAGAGCAATACATCATAGGTTGCCTTGATAGCTCCCGCCACCAGAAAAGGTGTCCCGATGCCGATAAACTGCATTAAATATCCCGCGATACTTGGTCCAATAGCCAAAGTAATGCTCCTCGGCAGGTTCAATAGGCTCTGGAACCGTGCTCTTTCCTCCGGTTTTACAATAGCCATTGTATAGCTCGCACGTGTGGGTACATCCATCTGGCTCAGTAGGCTTCTGCCGAGATAGAAGAAGAGGCTGGACTCCAGTGACGGCATGTATGGTACTACCGCCATCATCAGGTTGGCAGGTAGGTGACTGAATACCATTGTGTTGATCAAGCCGATGCGTTTACTGATACGTGCAGCAGCCATAAACGAGACCGCAGCCAAAAGACTGCTTGCAGAGAAAACCATGCCAATCTTATCCATGGCCAGTCCGAATCTTTCGAATAACCAGTATGCTACGAGACTCTGTGTGATAAAAGCCCCTCCGAGAGCGTCCATGCTGAATAAGATTGATAAGAGTACAAGGTATCGCTTGGTCTCGCTGCTCAAAACCACTTTTTTTGCTTCTTCAAGTTTGATCTCAGCATCCTCATCAAGCATCAGATATAGTATAATCAGGACAAGGTTTAGACCAGTGAATACCCCAAACAATACACGGTAAGCTGCTGGTGAACTATAACCCATTCCCTCTAACAGGACCAATAAACCTGTGAATAGTGACCCCGTTGCAGTAGCGATGGAGCCCACTGTGTTTCTGATAGCATATAATTCGGTTCTTTTGCTGTCGTCACAACTTTGAGCCAGTATCACTCTTTCAAGCATCTGTGCGGCGCCGAAACCGCCCCCATAGCCCATAGATGTGGCTATAGCTACAATGATTAGTAGACTTGTATTGGTTGTGAATGTGAAGACCAGTCCACCTAAGGTACTGAGTAAACCAAAAAAGACCAGTAATTTTCTTCTACCGAAACGAGTCTCAAGAAACCCAGCTGCAAGATTGAACAACGTGGAACTGATTAATCCCCCTGTCAATACCAAACCAATCTGACTAATGGATAACCCGAGAGTCTTGAGGTAGATGGCGAAACTGATGCTAACAAAGCTGGCTGCAAACGCTTGTATTGGTCTAATTGCTAGTAGAATTTTCCCGTTACGATGCACCCAGTCAAGCATACTGAGGTGATGCACCCCGGCTTTCTAAGAATCTTTTCCCTGAAAACCGTTAAAACCATATAAACCCCTGTTCAACCATGTCTGAAAACGGAAAATTATCCAAGTTTTGGGTACAGGAACTCACCAGACCCGCATTCGCCGACTGGCTTGAAAACGAGCAGGCACCAGTGGTAATCATCGGCATAGGCGCAATCGAACAACACGGATTACATCTACCTCTAGGCACCGACAGCCTCGGTGTCGCCAAGTTCATCCACGAGGTAGCCAGCCATACAAACAGCGTCTGTATACACCCCTGTTGGCCCGGCTACAGCCCCCACCACATGTCTTTCCCCGGCACCGTCACGTTCAGCAGCGAGACCCTGCTAGGTGTCTTGATGGACACTATTGGGAGCTTTGCTTATCATGGCGTTAAACGCTTCATCATGGTAAACTATCATGGTGGAAACGAACAAACGTTCCAACTAGCCATCCAGAAGGCAAGGAGCAAATACAAGGTAATGATCGCAGCCCCCACTGGTCCAAAGAACACTGAGCTAGCCAAGGAGATACAGGATCGCATGGCGCGGTATCTTGAGGTTCACAGTGGACCCCGTGAGACCAGCTTCGCATTACACTACTTCCCTGAGCTATGTGAGATGTGGCGAGCAGAGGACTGGGAGAACGGGTTAGTGCTCTCAAAGGAGCTTCAAGAGTTCATGGACCCTGATCGAGAGGACTATGAGCTTGTCAGCCAGATATTCTATGCGTCATTTGGACCCATGACCGAGGATATCACACGGAATGGTCAGTACGCTAGCAGTGATCCCCGAAAGGGTAACGCTGAGGAGGGCGCTGCTATGATGAAGGAAGCTGTAGATTTCATGGTTGACTTCATCGAGCTCTGGAAGTCTCTTCCACTACCACCGGCTTACAGGGATTAGCTTCTCTTTTTCTCTAGTTTTTCTGCCTCTTTTTTATCCATAGCAACTGAGTGAGCCATATCTGGGTACTTTGAGGCGCGTACATCTGCTTTGAACGCCTTGAAGGCATCAGTTATGGTCTCGTTGAGGTCTGCGTAGAGTTTAATGAAGGGTGGCTGAGTCTCATAATAGCCCAGTAGGTCATGACTGAGCACCACTTGGCCATCACAGTATGGACCAGCGCCAATACCTATGGTAGGCATCTTCAAGCCTTCAGTGATCAGTTTACCTGCCTCCGTGGTGACAAACTCGATAACAACACTAAACGCTCCAGCCTCCTCCAAGGCCTTAGCGTCCTCAAGAATAGCCTTGGCTGTCTCTGCGTCCTTGCCCTGAACTTTGAAGGCCCCTCCTACTGATGCCCTCTGTGGCATCAAACCGATATGAGCCTGAACCGGG
>JAHLLU010000100.1 GCA_020444005.1 archaeon | reverse complement strand
GGATTATCTTTTCATGATAAGCGGTAAGACAAGCGCCTTATTCAAAGCATGTGCCGAAGTAGGAGCAATAGCCGCAGGAGCCCAGATCGAAGTAGTTGA
The DNA here is from genome assembly GCA_020444005.1 of archaeon. Next base: position 7,207 of record JAHLLU010000100.1, on the reverse strand, counting down.
TGCATTAGGCAAGTTTGCTTGGGATGCTGGAATTACTTTCCAGATAATCGATGATATACTAGGTGTCACAGCTGACGAAAAGACGCTAGGAAAACCTGTTGGTAGTGATATCAGGGAAGGAAAGAAGACAATAATCATGATCCATGCCCTGAAAAACGCAGATAAGAACCAGAAAAAGACTCTACTTGAAGCCATGAAAGGTGAGGAAGTTACTCATGAGGAGATTGAAGCTGCCGTAGAGGTTCTCAGAGAGGTCGGTTCTATTGAGTACGCGAAAAAGGAAGCTGAGAAATATCTAGAAACCGCGTTTGAGAGTCTAAACATAGTTAAAGACTCAGATGCAAAAAACCAGCTAATCTCCCTAGTCAATTATTTTGTACAGCGTCAGTATTAGAGAAAGGAATAATAGCTATTCCCTATCTATTCATCGAGACTAAACGTGTCCATGACAAACGACGATATCATCGAGGCTGCCCGTAAGTACGCAGCCTATAACGCATCAGATCATGATGGAACCGCACAGCCTGGCTCGGTTATCGGTAAGATTCTTGCCGAGTATCCTGAGCTCAAGAAGCGGGTAAAGGAAGTAATTCCAATTATCAACAAAGAAGTAAAAGCTATAAACGCATGGACACAAGAAAAACAGCAAAGATTCGTCGAGGAAAACTACCCAGAACTACTTGAGACAAAGAAGATCGAAGAGGCGCCAAAGACTCTACCCCCACTTGAAAAGGTTGATGAGTGGCCAATTATCAAGACACGGTTTGCGCCAAACCCAGATGGGGCGCTTCACCTTGGCTCAGCGGAACCAATTACCTTCTGTGATGAATATGCAAAGATGTATGATGGTCACTTTATCCTCCGATTTGAGGATACCAGCGCTGAGGTAAAGCCACCGATCCCAGAGATGTATGACGCGATTATCGAGGACCTTGAATGGCTTGGGGTCAAGATAGACGAGAAATATATCCAGTCAGATAGGATTGAACTCTACTACAGGTACGCTGAACAAGTACTCCGAGAAGGAAACGCCTATGTTTGCACATGTGACGTAGAGGCATTCAGAGAACTATATATGAATAAACTGGCTTGTCCATGCAGAGAACTTGACCCAGAGATACAGCTAGAACGTTGGAACAAGATGCTAGACGGTACCTATGAGCAAGGAGAAGCTGTAGTAAGAATCAAAACAGACCTACAAGATCCCAACCCAGCTGTAAGAGACTGGCCCGCCCTCAGAATCAGCGAGGCATGGCACCCGAGAAAGGGAAACAAGTATCGTGTATGGCCGCTCTACAACTTTAGCTGTGGTATTGATGACGCATTGATGGGTGTCTCACATATCATCCGTGGAAAAGAGCATGACGTAAACACCACTCGCCAGAGATGGCTACAAAAATATCTTGGATGGCAGATACCAGAAATAATCAATGTAGGGCGTCTTGGTCTAGAAGCAGGCATTCTGAGTAAATCCAAGATGAGGGCCGGAATCGAGGATGGAACATATTCTGGTTGGGATGACCCACGACTAGGAACACTAAGAGCCTTACGTAAACGAGGTATCCAGCCTCAAGCTATTAGAAATATTATGATACATGTTGGTCCCAAACCTGTGAATGTATCCATAAGCTGGGATAACTTTGCATCAGAGAACCGGCAAATCATTGAGCCTATCAGCAACAGGTATAGCTTTGTCCAAGACCCGGTGAAACTCACAGTTAAGAATGTGAAGAAAACTATCACAGCAAAGTTACCTGTACATCCTGATTACCCTGAACGTGGAAACCGAGTGCACGTATTGGAGCCAGTAAATGAAGCCATTCGCCTGTATCTATCAAGTAACGATCTAGACCGAATAGAAGAAGGAAAACTGGTACGTCTTATGGGAATAGCAAACATCATGATAACCTCCATAGGCGATGAAATAATAGCCGAGTACCACTCAGAGGATTACCAGATCGCCAGAGACAAGGAAGCATCGTTCCTAAACTGGTTGCCTTTTGAGGGCGGCGTTGAAGCCAAGGTAATCATGCCAGACGCATCAGAGGCAATAGGTTTAGCAGAGGCTAGCGTCAATGAAATGAAGCCTGATGATATGTTCCAGTTTGAGCGATTCGGTTACTGCCGAGTAGATCAAAGTAAGCCTTTCTTGGCTTATTACGCTCACAACTAAAACTACATTTTTCTTTTAACTAACGATACGTTTAATAAAGAACATAATGGTAAGGCTATGTACCATTTACAGAGGGAAATGAAATGTCCGGAGATGTAGATCCTTCGAAGCCCTTCTACGTAAGGTTCGAAGTACCAAAAGAAGTCGCTGAAGCGGCTCTAGAAGCACTGAAGATTGCAACAGAGACAGGAAAGATCAGAAAAGGAACAAACGAGGCCACCAAATCCATAGAGAGGGGCAAAGCCAAGCTCGTACTCATCGCGGAGGACGTACAGCCACCAGAAATCGTGGCACACCTACCGCTACTATGTGAGGAGAGGAAGGCAACATTCGTGTATATTCCAACAAAAGGTAACATCGGAGAAGCATTAGGAATCAGCGTTGGCTCATCAGCAGCAGCCATCGAGGAGTCCGGTGACGCCGAGAACCTTATCGCTGAGATTGTCTCAAAAGTAAACGAGTTAGTGAAGTAAAATGAGTCAAGACTCTGATCTTCTTACGCCATCAACCGTTATCCAGATACTGGGTAGAACCGGGTTAACCGGTGAGGTTATGCAAGTGAGAGTCAGGATTGACGACGGCAGAGACAAAGGACGTATTATCACACGCAACGTCAAGGGACCAGTAAGAATAGATGACATTCTACTGCTACGCGAGACCGAGCGTGAGGCGAGGAAGATCCGATAGGTGAACCATGATGCCAGATGTCCACAAGTGTAGTTTCTGCGGAACTGAGATAGCGCCAGGTACGGGGATGAACTTCGTCCGCCGTGACGGCAGGGTTCTCAGGTTTTGTTCTAACAAGTGCAAGAAGAGTGCAATTGACCTCAAGCGTGATCCACGAAAGTTCAAGTGGACCGAGGCTTGGAGTCTAAGACAGAGAAGATAATCCTACTCTAAAATTATCTTATTTTATTTTTTACATACCCAGTACACACTATTGTTATCATGGTTTAGATGATTTACCATACGCTATAGGTAATGCATATATCCACCTTTGCGATCATGATCTTCACGGGGAAACATGAGCTTAAACATCCCCGAGCACCTGAAAAAATACTGCATTATCTCAGATGATGGCACTATAATAGATCGATTCAAGTGTCCTGTACCCGGCTGTGAATTCAAGACCCGACTTGGGCCGGGGGCTGTCCGTATGCATATTCTGATAAAAGCCGATCCAAAAAATGAGACTCGGTATAGCCCTGATCATGAAGAATACTTCAAACAATATGAATCAGAGCTAACACCAGACACGGTACGTGACCTCGCGAAAGTCCCATACAGACCAGTGTCTTACAAGAAAGAGTAATCTTCTCCATCTTTTTTCATAGTCAAAGCTTTAAGCCCGTTGTGTGTTTCGTCTAGCCATGTATCAAGAGACATTGGTAATCTTGAAGCCTGATGCCTTGGAGCAGAACAAGGCTGGCAGTATAATCAAATATTATGAGGACGCCGGGTTGAAGATACTGGACATGCGGTTTTACAAGAAAGTAGAATTAGACCATTTACGGAAACACTACCCAGACTCAATGGCATTATCCATCGGAAAGAAAGCAAAAGCCGCTGTACCAAGCATCAAAGACCCAGAAGCACACGGCATGAAGGTGCTCACCGCATTACGCAACTACTTCAGCCGTGGACCAGTACTCGCTATAAAACTAGGTGGAGAGGACGCTATCAAAGAAGTGAGACGAATCACAGGATATACAGATCCATCAACCGCTGAGAAAGGCACCATCAGAGGTGATCTTGGTATTGACTCAATTGCAAAGAGTACCGATGAGGGTCGCGCTGTAGAAAATCTTGTCCACGCCTCTGGGAACCCGGAGGAAGCAGAAGCGGAGCTAAAGCTCTGGCTCTAATTATCTTTCTCTTTTTCCCTCTATGAAATCTTCGACCCATCTATGTGCTTCATCATCAGGCACCTGTACTGGTGGATGCTTGAAGCTATAGCTGCTTATTCCCAGTAATTGTCCACTAATGCCTCTATCGAGGGCGATCTTTGTCGCACGGATAGCGTCAATGACTACTCCCGCGCTGTTAGGGCTATCGTTTACTACTAGTTTTGCATCCAAGGTGATGGGTAGATTTCCGAAGCTGTGGCTATTTATTCTGATGTAACATACCTTGTGGTCTTCTAAGAATGGGACATAGTCGCTTGGACCGATCCTTGTTGGAACCTTGTATGGGATGAGACTTTGAACCGCCTCTGTTTTGCTTACACGCTTTGTCTGTAGCCTGTTTTCGACTGTCATGTTCTCAAAGTCAGTGTTTCCACCAATGTTCAACTGGTATGTGGAATCTAGTACAACTCCACGGTCATAGAAGAGTCTCGATACTACCCTGTGAAGAATTGTTGCACCTACTTGGCTCTTAATGTCGTCTCCAGCAACTGGTAGACCAGCATCCTCAAACTTTTTCGCCCACTCTGGTCTGCTTGCGATAAACTCTGGGATACAGTTTACGAACGCACATCCAGCGTCCAATGCACACTGAGCATAGTATTCTGTCGCCTTGGCGCTACCGACTGGAAGATAGTTGACTAGCATATCCGCTTTAGTATCTTTGAGTACCTGTGTTACATCAACTGGCTCAATAGATTTGTCCGCACGGAAACTCTCATACATATGTGGCGCAACGCCATCCATGATTGGACCTGCTTGAACAATAACTCCGGTTTTCGGTACATCTGAGAACTTTGCGACATTGTTCGGAGGCGCCCACATAGCCTCTGATAGATCTTTACCGATTTTCTCTTTGTTTACCTCGAAGGCTGCTACAAATTCGACGTCACTAATGTGATAGTCTCCGAAGTATGCATGCATAACACCGGGGATTACCTCGTCTCTTTTTGCGTCCTTATAGTACTCGACACCTTGGATCAGGGCTGATGCGCAGTTCCCAACGCCAGCGATAGCGACTTTAATGCCCATTTATTCACTGTCCTAAACAAAAGATGTCCCTTCCCAGACCCTAAAAGGCTTTCCGCCTACATCCACCTATGTATATACTGATTATCTTCCTCGATGAGTCGAGTCATGAGTTTCACCGTCTGTGATGGTGTTAGTCTACATTGTAAGCCATCAAGAAAACGTAGTTTACTATATGGACGTTCAAGCTTCATTACCCTACCCCACTTAACCTCTATCTGAGCCGGATAATTTCTACCTGATGACAGGAATGCATAGGGGTCTAGGTTTAGTTGTGATTTTCTTGTGGCTGTGAATGGCCCATATAGGGTTCCTGTGTTTAGGTTTATGAGGAATATTGGGTCTCCTTTACGTATCTTCTGTACTTTTTCCCAGTGTTTGTATGTGTTTCCGAATAAGGCTATTTAGTACAAAAACTTATAACGTTTATTTTATTTTAATAGGTATGGAGCTAGAGAAATACCCAACCGTGCAAAGCTGGACCAATAGATTAAGTGAGTCATCAAAAGAAACATACCTAAGTTATTTTAGCCGATTTATGGAATGGCTCAAAAAACATGGGGGAGAATTCAAGGATTATACACCTGATCAGCTTATCGAGTATCAAAAAAAATGTGATAACGGATCACGTTATGATATACTAGACACAGCACAGAGATACATCAACCAGTATCAAGCAAGAGTAAATACAAAGAACACCGCTTATGGTACCATTAGATCCTTCTTCATGCACAACCGCGCAGAGTTACCCAAAGACCCCGGATTTATGATAAGAAGCAAGAAACCCCCAACAGTGGGAACACTCACAGCCGAGGAAATAAAACAAGTGATCTTATCATGTAACCCGGCATATCAAGCGGTATATCTTGTAATGTTTCAAGCAGCACTTGATCACCAATTATTCATGTATTGGAACACACACGGCTATCAAAGTTTAATCGAGCAACTAAGAGAAAACCCAGAGGTAATAAAGATCGATTTACCTGGTAGGAAGAAATACAGAAACGAGAAACCATATTACAGCTTTATTGGCCGTGATGCAATAGAGGCCCTAAGAAACTGGTTCCAACACAGACCAGAGAACTCAGAGGCTATCATAACAAACCAATTCGGGAAACCTATTCAAAGCTATGATCTTAAAACCTACTGGATAAGGCACTTACGCAAAATCGGAATAGTGGGAAAAGAAAAAGGAAAACCCCATGTTTCAAGGACCGGGAAAAACCTTCATGAAATGCGAGATGTGTTTAGAAGCCTCTGGAGTAGATCCCCGGCTAAACACTGGATGGCTGAATACTTCATGGGTCACAGCATAGACCCACTAGAATACGATAAATCATTTAGACAAATTGAGGACTATAAAACCGAATACATGAAAGCTGCGCCATATCTCAACATAATGAGCCGAGGCGAGGCCTTTGGGCTTGTAGAAAAAACGGAAATACAGAGACTAGAGAAAACACACCAACAGGAAAACAGGGAATTACGCAAAGACATAGAGGAAATGAAGAAAATCATTTACGAGCTGGGGAAAAAGGTAAACTCCGAATAATTACAAGCCTTTTCTAACCCTTTTACCCTACCCTTTTTTGTTAGAAAACACCTAGACAAGTTTTATTAATAAATAAACGAATGTGTCCCTATGGACTTTGTCTACTTATTGGGAAACCTTGCAGGGGCTATCCTCATATATTATATTTACAAGGTGCTTACCGCCAAGAAAACCGAATAATTACCCATTATACAACGGGAATACGTTTGTATGATATGCAGAATACAATCATCATAATAAGGTATGCAGTTTCTTTCAAAACATACGTACATCTTATATAACCTACTTTTACTGTGTTCAACGGGGATAAACAAGATGAATATATCCTATAAAGAAGAAGCAGCCGAGATCACTTTAACCGTGCCAAGAAAATACATGGAAGCGGTAGAACTGATCGTAAAAGGCTTCCCCGGTAATCAGGATATAGAGGAATACATACAGGATTGCATAAGATCGGGACTTGAAGCAGATGCAAACGATGTATTTGATTATTTTACAGATGATTACCGCCGGGATATGGAGCAAAAGGTTAAGGCCTTGATCTATAAC
>JAHLLU010000099.1 GCA_020444005.1 archaeon | reverse complement strand
CAGAGGTAACCCTCAGTAGCGACCTACTTGCCCCAGAGGGCTATGGCGAGATCATTGGCGGTGGTCAGCGTGTCCACAATTATGAGCAATTATATCAGCGGACCATTGATGATGGGCTTGACCCAGCCAACTACGAATGGTACATGGATCTGCGTAAATGGGGTACAGTGCCCCACAGTGGATTCGGTCTCGGCGTCGAGCGTGTCTTGATGTGGATGTTAAAGCTTGAGCATATCAGAGACACCGTGCCATTCCCGAGGGATATGCGCAGGGTTTACCCCTAATCCTTTTTTAATCACCACAAGCCGTTACTGAGTATGTTCATTATCGACGTGGACCCAGATTCCGGCATAAACATGGTTCACCGCATAGACTGTATACACGTTGTCCCAGAGAACCACCCAGAAAAACCAAGGGGGGAAATCTGTGAACACGGAGGTTACTTAGAGTTCCCAACTGTTGGAACCGGCGTCCGATACCTCAAAGAAAACAAGATCGACGGACTAATCCATCACTGCCCATACTGCAAACCCACAAAAAAGTACAACCCAGAGCCAGCCGCCTCCCTAGGAATCAATATTGCACCAACAGGCTGTGATACATGTAGCTTGGATTCTCCTTTGATGCAGCGAAAAACAGAGACTCTTGAAGTAACTGACACCAAGACTATTTTCAAGCGGCTGAGTAAGAGGCTTTTCGGGGGCTTTTAGAAATCTTCCTCTTCTTCTAAAGGCGGTTCAAGCCTGTACATATAGTAACCTATAGCCAGCTGCCATACGCTGAAAGGTATTAGCACCATCAGTTCCTGTGTAGCTGTGACTGGTCCACCTTGGACCCAGGGTATTAAGCTAATAACCGAAGCCAATGCTCCTATCACGGCGTAGTTGGTTAACCCTCTTTTGAATAGATGAATAGAGAATAAAGCGAGGCTTACAGGCACAACGAAGAAAATAATGTACACAATTGTTCCCCTGAACTCCCCCAAGTCAACCAATGATAGACCAAGGGCGCTAACACTAATACCATAAATAAGAATCCCACCACTCCCAAGCATACCCAAGAAATCCTTCTCTGAAAACTCGAATAACCCAGCAGAGAATATCATCGCCATAGAACCAGCCATCAGTAAACCACTCTCAAAAACCACTGAACCGAAACCTCCGCCACCTAAAGCGCTTATAGACTGATTCATGGTCCATTCCGGTGACATAGTAATGCTGAGAAAAATCATCAAAGCCCCGACAATAGAGCTTGGCGTGCCGAACATAGCCATGATGCGTACTATCTTAACTTTCACGGGCATTGATATGAGCTACCATTGTAAAAAGCTCATGCTTTTACCTGTTTAAGGTACCCTGAGCCTTCCAGTATCTTGAGCAATGCTACACCAATCACCGTAATAGCAATAATACTGCTGAGGGTAATGCTGATAATCATCCCCAACCAAGCAGGCATCTGTATACCCAGTATGCTTGGCGGTGGGAAAAATAGCCAAAGATAGCCTCCAACCACCAAACCAATTATTATTGAAGAGGCTAGCGAGGCTGGTATCAGATTATCCTTGTACTTGTACATCACATACCCTGCGACTAGGTTTGCAAGTGCTCCAAAAACTACATCAATTGGGCTCATGAACCAGTAAGTATTGGCCACAAGTGCTCCAAGTGCTACTCCATAAACCGCTGGGAACCCAAGTAATGCCGCTAACGGTATCAAAGCGTCAGCGACTCTGAGTTGTATTGGACCAAAGCTAATTGGTGCAAGAATAATAACGATCGCTGCATAGAGTGCAGCGATAACTGCAGTTAAACTAATTTCTTTTGTATTCACGTTTGATTCTCCTCCTTTCCACGGGGTTTGTAAGGCGGAACGGGTAGGAGGACCCACTCACCCGCCGAGATGCGTTGAATGTGTCACAGGATTTAACCCTTACTGTATGTAGCGGCTTTACACAGATACAATGTTAAAACGATAACAGGCAAGGGGAAAATGGGAATAAAAAGAGGGGCAATGGGGTTTCCTCACCTTTTCCCTGTCGCGCCCTCTTCCTATTATCTACCAGATAGATGCTTTATCTTACTCCATATCTCCAAGACACGTCGATCAATTATTCGCTCGAACTCTTCCATCTCATGCAGACTGATGGGGTCCTTGCTGTACATCTTGTAGTTTACGAAGTAGTTGAAAGCCTCAGCGTATATCTTGCCGAACATGGCACTCTCACTGGATTTGAGATATCCTTCTTCCTCAAACCGTTTGAAAGTGTTAAACGTGAGCTCTAGGCGCTTCTCCTGAAGCTCATCATCTATAGCTTGTTCTACGATACCGCGTGCTACTGCTTCCATCTGGCTCGACATTTGTCCGTGTTTTTGTATTAAAGCGATAACGGATGGATGAAAGAGACCAATATACGCCATTAGGAATCAATAATCAGCCTAGGTAATATCGTTCCATAAACCCAGTAACCCCTTGTGAAACCATCTAAATACCCGAAACATCACCATAACGGGTATGAGGTCCGCCCGCTTCGACTACCACGTACACGAGACCTTCTCATCAGACGCACGAGACAGCAAAGTAGAAGACTATATCAAAGTAGCTGAAAAACGAGGCATCGAGGAGATAGCCTTCACCACACACGAGATAATCACCGGAACATACAGCTATTTTGGGGTTCAGCTTGAGGAAGTAGAACAATACATTGATAATATTCACCGACTGGACGAGACCACTGATGTAAAACTCCTCGTAGGATTGGAAGTAGACTACTTCAGTGAAGCCCAGCGCCAAATTGAAGCCCTCTTAGACGAGTTCCCCTTTGACTTCATCCTAGGCAGCACCCATTTCATTGGGGAGTATGATGTAGGATCAAGAAAGGATGCCCCCGCCTATTTTGGTGGTAGAAGCCTCAAGGAAGCCACCACAGATTACTTCAGGTTCTGGATCGAGGCTGTGCAAAGTGGTTTATTTGACTCTATGGCCCACCCTGATTACTGGCGTAGGTTCCTTCATCTTGTAAGAAAAGAGCCTGTTTTGCTGTCTGAATATGGGTTGCTGGGTGAAGCTGTTGACAGTCTTGTTAGCTATGATGTGGGTATCGAGGTGAATAGCGGTGGAAGACGCCATGAACATGGGATACAGTACCCCATCAGGGGTTTCCTAGAGACAGCGTACAATGCTGGTCTCAAGAAGATCACGCTAGGAAGCGACAGTCATATCCCCGATCATCTGGGATATTGGCTGGCTGGCGCAGTTGACGTGCTCAAAGATATTGGGTTCACCCATATCAGCAGTTTTAAGGCTAGAAAACACAAGTCAAACCCCATTGATTCCGTGGTAAGAACAGTGAAATAACCATTAGGCACCAAATACCCTATGTCTCACCCCCTAAGCAAGATAATCCCCGGATTCAATCTTCACAGCTATTATGCTGGAATAAACATGGCTTTCGCCGAGGTAGTAGGAGCAGGCTGCAAACAATTAGCACTAAGCAGCCCATACAGTCATGAGATGGCTCAAGAGATGCTTGAAGCCAGCGAATACGCAGCCACAGAATACAATGTAGAGCTTATGCTAGAGCCTGACCTCCTCGTGACCAAGCTATTCCCCCATGATATTGCCACGGATAAAACCGTGATACTGATTGCACATGACAAGTCCGTTCTTGACGAGTACAAGATGCTCAAAAAACTGAAAAAATATAGCAACGAGGAGGGCAACCCTGATGACCTTGAGGTTGAGATTGCTCAAAGATTTGGGAAGCTCTTAAGCTATGATGAAGCTACAATAAACAGGCTTCTAGAGAAAAACGGCTAAGATGGCGGAGGCCTTATCCCAAGAGTAAACTCTACGCTCATAACCGCTCCATCTCTAATGATGCTCATGGTTACGGTCTCATTTGGCTGAGTGTTTCTCGTGAGGTAGACTTGAAGCTTGTAGAAGCTATCCATGGTTAAACCGTTTACGCCAATGATGACATCCCCTCCGATATCAAATGGGAAACCGCCTACAGTGGCTGTTGTGGTTGAACCCTCTAGTCCTGCTTCGGATGCTGGGCCATCTTCTACCACGCGGGCTACCAGTGTTCCCTTGGTGTTATTATCTAGTCCCATGGCTTCTGCAAGGGCGGGGAACATGTTGTATCCGCTTATTCCTAGCCATGGGTGCTCGTATTCACCTGTCTCGATGAGGCTGGTTATCTCGCGGGTGATGGTGTCGCTTGGTATAGCGAATCCTATGCCGCTGAAGTCATTGGTGCTGCTGATGATTGCTGTGTTCATTCCGATAACCTCTCCTTTCAGGTTCAGGAGGGGTCCACCGCTGTTTCCGGGGTTGATTGCTGCATCAGTCTGGATAACGTCAACGATAACGTAACCATCTGTAGCGTCCATCTGACGACCAGTCGCACTTATCACTCCAACAGTCATTGTGTTTGCTAGTCCGAATGGATTTCCAATTGCGATAGCTGTCTCGCCTACTAGAAGTTCACTGCTCACACCTATCTCTAACGGGTGTAGAGTTCCGTCTGGTGCGTTTACCTTGATTATCGCCATATCGCTATAGGGATCAAGTCCAACAACTTTTGCTGATAGCACGGTTCCCGACTGGAAGGTTACCGTTAATGCTTGGGCGTCCTCGACTACGTGGTTGTTTGTTACAATGTGTCCTTCTGTGTCGTATACCCATCCGCTTCCGGCTGAACCTCTATCTGTCTCTATCAATACAACGCTGTTACGTGTTTGATTGTAGATCTCGATTACGCCTATGTCTTGTGATGTCTCGCTAAAGTCTAGTATTCTGATCTCTTCTTTGAGGCTGTCTATCTCCTGTTCTGCGCTTCCGAGTTGGAACTCCAGCGTCTGTATCTGGGTCTCAAGTGTACTGGTATCAACATCACCGTCGTTATAGATTGTCGTATAGGTAAGTACCCCCACATTGACTACCATCATAACTACGACGATAGCCCAGATCATATTGTCCCTGTTTCTCGGCTCGTTCTCGTATTGACTCAAATTGGATCAAGCTATAAAATGGGAAAGATACGGTAAAAAGATATGTCAAAATTAGGCCAAATTTTGGCCAAGAAAAGGTGTGAAACTAGTCCACGTAGTGTTTGTATGTCTGGTCTTTGAGCTTCTGGAGTATTTCAGCCATAATCTCATCGCTGGGTACCCTGAAAGTCGGTAAATCGCTTTCGCCCTGTGGCGTACGAACCAATACATCCTTCTTCCAAGCTGTCACAGCCTCAGTCATCAAAGTACCCGCCTCAACCAGTGTTAACCAGCAAAGCTTCTCATAGGTATCACCACGATGAACTGGGATTACTCTGCGGCTTACGATGTCCCCTGTATCGATGTTTGGGTCGATGAAGTGGCATGTGGCGCCGATGGGTATATCATAGTAGACGCTCCAGGCTGGGCTAGCTGAGCCACGTACCTCTGGTAATAATCCGGGATGGCTGTTGAGCATGCCGTCTGGTGGTATTGATAGTATTCTTTTTCTGATGATACGTGTTCCTCCGAGGACGCCTAGGTCTGGTTTTAGCTCCTCTAGTAGTTCTCTGCATTGTTTCTTGTTATGGTGGGGTACCTTGTACCTTGGAATATCCTTGCCTTCAAGTAACTCTGTGAATGTGGGTGCTACCCTGTGTCCCTTGATGCGTTCAAGGAACTTACCTTTCTCCTCTTCAGCAATATCACTAGATTCCTCAATAATTGCCATGGGTATATGACCCGCGTTCATGAGCTGCATCAGCATCTCTCTACCGTAAGGGTGTTCCTCTAAGACCAAGAACACGAACTGTTTATCGGACATGGGCAATGAAAAGAAGAGTAGTCTAATAAATTATACTAGTAGAGGCTGCCACTGAGCGCTGAACTACACCCACAACTCGGCTCCTCTGGAATCTCTGGAATAGCACCCATGATCAACTGCTTAAAGTTCTCGCTATTCTTCTCCATGGTCTCGATCACCTCAGCGGCGCTAACAGGCTTCTCCGCCCAGACATCATAATCAGTAACCATCGCCACAGAAACATAACATATCTGAGCCTCACGAGCCAAGATGACCTCCGGATACATTGTCATACCGATGATGTCACAGCCCCATTGTCTGAAAAGCTTAGACTCGGCCCTTGTGCTGAATCTTGGGCCCTCGATGCAGACATATGTTCCCTCTTTGTGAATCTTCAAACCCAACTTGTCCGCATAGCCCCCGAATATCTGTCTGAGTTCTGGACACAAGGGGTCAGCTGCGCTGATGTGGCATATCTGTCCGCCCTCGTAGAAGGTGTCGCAGCGGCTCTTGGTCCTGTCTATAAACTGGTCTGTGAGCACAAAGTCTCCTGGCGCATAATCCATACGCAGACTACCTACGGCGCTACTTGCTATAATTCGTTTAACCCCTAACTGCATCAACGCCCAGATGTTTGCTTGGAATGGAATCTTATGTGGAGGAATAATGTGTCCATCACCATGTCTAGGAATGAAAGCGATCTTCTTCTCACCATAGTCGCCGATGGTTACAGTTGCTGATGGTGAACCATATGGTGTGTGAATCTTCACCCTTTCAGCGTTATCGATTATCTCAGGGTCATATACGCCTGTGCCTCCTATGATTGCTATATCCGCTGTTGGTTTCGTCATGGATACATAATGAGATATTTATGATAAATGCTTGACCCTTTGTTTTTTTAGGAAAGTTTAAGACTGAATATCCAGAATTGGACGGGATATAAAATGGAGAATAAAAAATACTTCCCGTTAATTTTGCTAACGACAATTTGTGTTACTTATTTCGTTGAGAATTTTCTACGTAGCGCCGCAGGGGCCCTCACTCCCATACTCATCGAGGAGCTTGGAATTAGCCACGGAGCCATGGGTATGCTCATCTCAGCATATTTCTTCGTCTACGGCGTGATGCAGGTACCAAGCGGCTTGCTTAGTGATAGACTAGGGGCAAGAAAGACCATAATTATATTCACAATGCTCACAATCATAGGCGTCTTCCTCTTCTGGCTAAGCACCAGCTACAATATGCTCTTCTTGGCGCAGTTCATAGTTGGCATCGGATGTAGCACATTCTACATAAACGCAGTGAAGCTAATCTCCACATGGTTCCCCGCCAACCGGAGAGCCACAGCCATTGGCGTTCTAAGCGCGAGCAGTGGTCTCGGGAACACTATCAGCTACATGGGGTTCCCCATAGCTGAGTCAAGTCTAGGTGGTTGGAGAACTCTCTATCTTTGGATGAGTCTTATTTTGGTGGCTAACTGGGTGATGAACATTTTCTTGCTGAAGGATAAAGAAGAGG
>JAHLLU010000098.1 GCA_020444005.1 archaeon | reverse complement strand
AGGCTCAGAAGGCGTACTCTTCTTGCCTTATCTTACGGGTGAACGCACTCCAAGTATGCCAGACTCCACAGGAGTACTCTACGGGCTGAACCCAGTCAACTATACTGAGGCGAACCTTACTCGCGCTACCGTTGAAGGCGTTACACTTGGACTCAACTACGGTCTCAATAGGATGAAGGAGCTCGGTATAAACCCATCAGAGATCAGATTAACAGGTGGAGCAAGTAGAAACCGTGTCTGGGCGCAGATATGCGCAGACATATTTGATACAGAGGTGGTGGGCTTCAAGGAGTCTGAGGGTGCTGCTCTTGGTGCTGCCATTCAGGCGTATTGGTGTGATGGGATAGAGACTGGTTCTGGTGAAGCAATCTCAGCGATTACTGATAGACTGGTCTCGGTTGATGAATCAAGCAGATTGTCACCGATGAAGGATAACGCAGCAAAGTACAAGGAAATCCAGAAACGTCATGATGCGTTACGAGATTCCTTGTTTAAGTAAGAGAGACCATATCCCGTCCATTTTTTTTGGGTATCCTCTCTTTGACTCAAAGCTGAGTCTATTCAGTTGATAATTTCCCGATGAACTCCCAGACTTATTCATTGAAAATACTAGAGACCGTGGGTTAGTCGCTTATTTCATAAACCCAAGCAACCCCTATTCACTTATGAAGGATTTACGCCCACAGAAAAAGCATAGAACCCCAGAGGAGCTACTCAAGCACCTCACGGGCACAACTTTACAACCTAAGTATAGTGCTGGGGTCTGGTATTTCTATCCAGGAGCAAGCAGGTTTCACGAGCCCTACATCGATAAGGGCGCAATAGAGGAGACCCTGCGCAAGGTTGCTTGGATGCATGACGAGGGTTACGTTGATTCAAGTTTTGGTGTGGAGGCTCACTACCCCAACGAGGTGAACTGGGATAACATTCACCTCTACAAGTCACTCGAAAAAGAGACAGGCATCAAGCTGCTCACAGCAATACCTTTCCTCTTCTACGAGCGAAGATACCAGCATGGCAGCCTCAGCAACCCAGACCCTGAGATCAGACGACACGCCATAGAACGCACCACAGAAGCATTGAAGCTCAACAGAGAGCTGGACACAGAGTTCGCTGTGGTCTGGCCTGGTATTGATGGTTACGAGAACCCCTTTGGACATGATTTCTATGGTATGTGGGATCGTTTTGAGGCTGGTCTCGCCGAGGCAATGGATACGGTACCCGGGGTAAGAGTCGCCATGGAGCCCAAGCCTTACGAGCCCAGAGGCAACAACGTCTGGCGGAACACGGCAAACGGGTTACTCATGTGCCGTGACGTAGAGAAACGACTCAAGGCCAAGGAAAACCGTGAGGTACTTGATAAAGGTCAGGTTATGGTTGGTCTGAACCCGGAAGTTGGTCATGTTTTGATGGGGCATGAGGAGCTTGCAGGCAGCTTCGCCTCGGTTCTCAGGGAGGGACGCCTCATGCACAGCCACTGGAACAGTCAACCCCTAGGCAACTATGACCAAGACTTGAACATTGGAGTTCTAGGATATGATCAGATGCTTGCTACATTACTGGTGTTCAAGATGCATAGCTTCAAGGGCTACTATGGTATCGACATCAACCCGGAGAGGATGCCTGTTGAAAGAGCCTTGGTGCTTAGTATGAATAGCCTTGATGCGGCAACGGATGTCATCAATGGTCTTGATTATGATACATTAGTAGCTGCGATGTTTGACCCAGCGGGTTACCCCGGTACGGTTGAGGATGTCATGACGCGTGCATTGGCACCGGATAAGTCCAAGCTCAGGGAGCTCCCCTAATACTTATCCCTTATTTCTATTTCTCTTGGTTATGCAGCGTATCGTGGTTGTTGGTACATCTGGTTCTGGTAAGACTACGGTTGCTGCATGTATAGCTGAACGGCTTGGTTTGTCTCATGTTGAGCTTGATAGTATTCACTGGATACAGAACTGGACCGAGATACCAGACGAGGAGTTCAGAGAAAAGGTTGCTGAGGTAGCTGGTGGAGATTCTTGGGTTGCTGATGGTAACTATCGTGCTGTGCGGGATATTCTCTGGGGTCGGGCTGATACTGTTATCTGGCTTGACCTACCGTTCAGGGTGGTTTTTTGGCGTATCATTAAGCGCACCATAACTCGTATTATCAGCGGTGAGGAGCTGTGGAATGGTAACAAGGAGCGCTGGGACTCACTTATTGGTCCAGACGGTATGCCCCGTTGGGTCATCAAAACCTATTGGAGACGAAAAAAAGAGTTTCCTGAACTGTTTGCTCAACCTGAGTACAGACACATCTTGGTTGTAAGACTGCGGTCAACAAAAGAGGTTGAAGCTTGGTTAATTGGTCTTTAAAGTTTGCTCCCAGGAATCCAGCACCTCAAAGTTTCCGTATATCTCAAAGATGTCCTTATAGGTGAAGCTGTAAGTATAGTTGCCCAATGGATATGGTTCAAGGAATAACATGGGTTTTGAGTTAGATACTTGTGAATAGTACGCTGTAGTCCAAAGCCTATCCCTGAAAAACCAATCTGTCAACGCATCTGTTTTCCATGCTATAGTACCGTTAGGGAACCAAGTGGTGATAATTGCGCCTTCAAGTGGATACTCTGATTCTATGTTCCATGCGATAGTATCTCCTATTCGGAACGGTGTTTTTCTGGGTTCAACGATAGGTAGTGTAAGAGTCAGGTTGTTATCTATTGTTGTGTTAAGAAGGCGTATGTTCAAATTATTGATTATTTCTGATAATTCCGTGTTTTCATCTTCTAGGGCGTCTATTCTGTCATCCTGACGCTTAAGGTAATCATCAAGGTCTTCTAAATGTATATACAGGTGTCCAATATTTTTATCGTGTTCAACTAGTACTCCATCAATATTTTCAACCAAACTCTGTACCTCGTCTGTTAAGTCATTGAGGTCTTTCTCCTCTGACTCTATCCTATTCATTCTATTAGCCAAGTCATCGATTACGAGGCTTTGGTAGAAAACCACAATAATCAACGATAAAACAAGCAATACCTTAACCGCCTCACTGAACTTGGGCTTTACCGTGTTATACATGATTAATTTATACTTTTTTGTGAATAAAAGCTAGTTTGTCTTCATTATTCCTTATATAATCCGCCGCTGGATATTCAGCGAAAAGGTGCCAAGCGATGCGTGTAGCCGTAGTAGACAAGGAACGCTGTAAACCAGACAAATGCACATATGAATGCATCAGGTTCTGCCCCATGGTAAGAACAAGACGAGAAGCCATAAGACAAGACACAGACGGCAAGGCATACGTATCAGAGTACATCTGTAGCGGTTGCGGAATATGCGTTAAAAAATGCCCATTTGACGCCTTGAGCATAGTCAACCTACCGGATGCACTGGAATCAGAGCACCTCCACAGGTTCGGACCAAACAGCTTCACACTCTACAGGATACCAAAACCCAGACAAGGCAGCGTTGTTGGGCTACTAGGGCGAAACGGTATCGGAAAATCAACGCTACTAAGGGTTCTCGCAGGAGAACTCATACCTAACTTTGGAAAATTCGATGAACCACCCACTAAGGAAGAGGTAATCGAACACTACATTGGGACACCAATGCATGAGTACTTTGAGGGTGTCTACGGTGGCGACTTTAAGGCAATCCACAAGCCCCAATACGTTGACAAGATACCCAAAGTAGTCAAAGGAAAAACCGGGGAACTGCTTGAGAAACTGGATGAAAGAGGCGTACTAGACGAGATCGTAGATGACCTAGAACTAGGGCATCTGCTTGACCGTGATCTCACTGTTTTAAGCGGCGGTGAGCTTCAACGAGTAGCCATCGCCACGGCCATCATACGAGACGCGCCAGTGTATCTCTTTGACGAGCCCAGTAGCTTCCTAGATGTTTATCAACGTACAAGGGCTGCCCGTATAATCAGGGGGCTCGCTGATGATGAGCGGATGGTTATCGCGGCTGAGCACGACCTAGCTGTTCTGGACTATATGAGTGACGAGATTTTCATCCTATACGGTGAGCCTGATGTCTATGGTATTGTGTCTAATGTTCACAGCGTCCGAGAAGGCATCAACATCTACATCAACGGGTACATCCCAGATGAAAACGTCAGATTCAGACAGAGCCCAATAGTATTCCACGAGAAACCCCCCCAGGAACAACAAACAGCCACCTACAACATACTTGAGTGGACCGACCTCAAGATGGATTACGATAGCTTCAAGCTTGAAGTTGACGCTGGAGGCATTGGCATGGGTGAAGTTGTCGGTATCCTAGGTATGAACGGTATAGGTAAGACTACGTTTGTCAGGATGCTCGCGGGGGTAGAGGAACCCACAGAGGGGCAGGTGACAAATCCAGAGATCAAGGTCAGTTACAAGCCCCAGTATATCACGGCAAACTTTGAGGGTACAGCGGAACAAGTACTGCGAAAGGCAGCGGGTACAAAATATGTTGAGAACTGGTACAGGGCTGAGATCATTGAACCATTGCATGTTAAGCGGATGCTGGACAAAGAAGTAAGTATCCTGAGCGGCGGGGAGCTTCAACGAGTAGCTATCGCGGAGTGTCTGAGTCGGGACGCAGATATTTATCTGCTGGACGAGCCCAGCGCATACCTCGACGTAGAAGAACGACTAGCAGTAGCACGAGCCATCAGGCGGATCACAAAGATGCGTGGCGTCACAGCATTCGTAGTTGAACACGATATCGTGACACAGGACTTTATCGCGGACAAGATCATGGTATTCGACGGTGAGTCAGGAAAATACGGTCACGCGGGTAACCCCCAGAGCCTTGAGGATGGAATGAATACTTTCCTTGAGCAGATGGATGTAACCTTCAGGCGAGACGGTGATACAAAGCGTCCAAGAGTAAACAAGCCTGACAGCCGATTAGATCGTGAGCAAAAACAGAGTGGACGCTATTATTATAGCGCCTAGTGTCCTAGAAGCAGCGCTATTATGGCGACTGCTATTCCTGATATAACCATCTTTATTCCACTTACCAACAGATTCTCTCCGCTGATCGTAGCTAGATAGACACCTAGCGCGAATAGGCTAATCATACAAGCTGCTGCTGAGATTATGTAAGCTGCTCGAATTGCCAATAGGCTTGGTACTAGTAGAAACGGTATGACCGCTGGGATTGAGGCTAAGAAGGGTGCTGAGCCGTCTACAAACGCAGCGAATAAGGACACAAACTTACCTGCCTGTCCATATATGGTGTCATCAAGGTCTACTAGCATAGCGTCTTCTAATTCGTTTAGGCTGTGGTTGCGCTCCGCGCTCTCTGTCATGTAGGTGCCGCTGAAACCGCTGACCATCATGGCTACACCGCTTGTGATAATAACGCCTATTGTACTCCGTGGGTCTGTTATATTCCCAAGCCATGATCCCATCACTACTCCTAGGCTGGTCATGGCGCCGTCGAAGGCGTTCATGGCAAAGTATCGTCTGATAATCTTGTTTGCTCCAGTTACCGCTAGGTACTGGGTTAGTTCTGAGAATTTTCCGCGTATTCCTTGGGCTATGCCATTTTCGCGTTGCCCATCCTCTGCAGACTCGTCCACTAGAATTCATTCCTGAGTGAACTCTGAGCCATGTATCGAATAAAGGGGCTCTTCATCTGATTTATAGCACTCATCAGCCATGACCAATGTAACCATATAAAAGTTATGAATCCAAGACCATAGACTCTTATATTTGGTGTGAGGCACAGTTGAAACATGGTGTTCAACATCGTCCGTGTGGTGCGGGTTGAGCCAGGCGCATCCCTTGATGGCACTGTTTTTGACCAGTGGATTCACATCGAGTTCGGGGGAAGCACCGCAAGCGTCTTTGACCCTGATATGATTGCTCCTGAGTATGCTTCGGGGGAGATTCATGAGTTGAAGCTTAGCTTGATGGCGACGAGTGTTGAACCAAGTAATAGTAGCGCCCGAGGTGTCTCTGGTAACTGGTATTATGGCAGGGTCATCTCGGTGTATAGACGTGAGAGTTTCTATGACCATATCTTGGATATCAGTGGGTTGAAAATTCACTTGCTTCAAGTGAAAGAGCACCCTGTAGGGGAATATCTTTCTGTCAGGGGTAGACTTGACCTTGATGATATAAAGTATCCAAATATAGAGTCTTGGACAAACGCTTAGACGTTTATCTCAATATCCAGTTTCTGGACAAGTTCCTTGTATCTGTTTCGAATGGTTACTTCTGTTACCTGAGCTACGCAAGCAACCTGATGCTGTGTCAGTTGCTCGTCTGTAATTCTGCTGCTTACATAGACACATGCTGCCGCTATTCCCGCTGGGCTTCTTCCATGTGTGAAGTTCTTCTTTGAAGCCTCTTCAAGAATCTTCATGGCAAGCATCTCAGTCTGTCCATAGAGACCTAGCTGAGAGACGAGTCTGTTAATGTATCCTGTTCTCTGGACTCTTGGAACATCGATGTCGAGTTTCTGTCTCAGAAACCTGTAGTTGCGTGCTGCGGTTTTTCTTGGGATGTTCGCAGCCTCAGCCACATCAGTAAGTGATCTGACTATGTGACACTGTCTGCAAGCAGTGTATAGTGATGCTACTACCACGCATTGGATTGTTCTGCCGCGTATGAGGTTGGTCTTGAGGGCTTTTCTGTATATCATTGAGCTGGTCTCCAGTACGTTGCGGGGTAGATTCAGCTTATTGCTGAGCTTTGTCATCATGCTCAAAGCTTGAGATAGATTCCGGTTGTATGAATCAGTGATCTTGCTCCTACGGTTCCACTTGCGGAGCCTGTAGAGCTTGTTTCGTGTCTCTGGGTTTAGCCTCTTACCCGCGTAATCAGTGTTTCTCCACCCAATTGATGTTGATAACCCCTTGTCGTGAATGGTTAAGGTCATGGGGCTTCCTGTTCTTGGTAATGTTTCTCTTTGAACTTGGTTGAAGGCTCTCCATTCAGGCATCATGCTGATTTGTTTTTCTGAGACAACTGTGCCGCATCTTGCACATACCAGTTCACCGTTTTCTGGGTCCAGATGCAGTTTCGTGTTGTTACATTCGCTGCATCTTAGTTGATTTTCTTCTTCAGATATTAGCAAATAATCACTCTAGAACACAGTAAAAGGTACGTTATCACTTATGAAGGCTCTGCTAATGATACAGAAGCTGAAAAAAGATCTTGGTAAAAACCCAAAAAAGATATAAAAAAACAGAAAATACGCTAAAAAAATAATAATATTTTATTGGAAAAATTGCATTAAAAAATATTTTTTTTCATAAAACTCTAGTAAAATCAATACGATTAATACTTGTCAAACCCTATTTAATACAAATGACAACTAAATACTTCCTTTGCCCGCATTGCAACAAGTCAAATCCCGT
>JAHLLU010000097.1 GCA_020444005.1 archaeon | reverse complement strand
CTCCAAGGAATTCCACTGCCCAGGAAGCACCCTAAGAGTAAACATCGAAACCACCCACCCAGCAGCCTACGGTATGCCAGAAGAAGCATTAGCTCTATTCTGGAATAGTCCAGCCTTCAAGATCAACCCGGGACCAGACAACCATCTCTACGAGGTAGTTGCTTACTACCCTGAATCTGATCTACTTGAGTCGGGTTGGCTGATTGGTGAGGATAAGCTTGTTGACAAGATTGCCGCCATCAACGCGCATGTCGGTGAGGGCAGAGCAGTCTTGATGGGTCCAAGGATACAGCACAGGTGTCAGACCCATGGAACCTTCAAGCTATTGTTCAACAGTCTTTTAGGCTGATCCTTTCTCCTTTTATCCCATTATCTACATGATTAACTGATTCACTTGTTAGGTGAAAGGCTGGATGACGTTATTCATAGGGGTTTACCCTATCTCATTAACACACTGTTTGACGCTGTATTCACAATACTCGGAATAGTTGTAGGCAGCTCCTTTAGCTCCGTATTAGACACAAGATCTATTATTGGCACCATGATCACAGCAAGCATTTCTCTCGGTGTTAGCAGTGGGTTCAGCGTCTATGAGGCCGAGACCATACAGGAAGAGAAACGTATCAGTAAGATCGAGGAAGCAATGATAACAAAACTAGGAGAGACAGTACAAACACAGGAGTCAAAAATAGTAACTATACTATCCTCTGCTCTAGTCTTTTTCACGCCCATAATCGCGTGCATAGTAACCTTGGCTCCATTTCTTTTCGTTTTTTTGGGCTTTATCAGTGTGAATACTAGTCTTCGTTTAGCAGTTCTTATTGATCTTGGGCTAATATTTTCAACAGGGTTGGTTTTTGGCGGTGAGAAAAGACTACTCAAGGGAATAAGAATGACTGTTCTAGGTGGAATGATATTCCTCTTAGGATTCCTTATGGAGACATTTTTCTAGCAATGATATTAGAAAAACAGTTCTCAAACACTACACTGTTTTATAGCGTAACATCACTGTGTAGTATATTCCGGTGAAGCAATTGTCCAGCAAATCCCCTATCGATGTAATCAAAGACGTATTCAGTAGCCGTAACATCCTTACTATTGCCATCACAACAAGCATGATAACCCTCTGCGATATGGGTTGGAGACCATTTTGGGCACTTTACTTGAACGAGGTCCTTGGTGCTAGTGTCTGGGCTATCTCTTTTCTATCCATGCTCTCTCAATCAGAGCGTCTACTTTTCCAGTTACCGGGGGGCGTATTGGCGGATCGGTTTGGTAGAAGAAAAATAATTGTCTATGGTACAGCACTCAGAATATTCACTCCCATGTTGTTCCTCTGGGCGAAGGACTGGGTTACAGTAATCCCGGCTCTCGTCTTGAATGGAGTAACAAGTATCTATATGCCGGCTTTCAACGCGATTATAGCTGACAGTCTGCCCGATGATGAAAGAGGCGCAGGATACGGTGCCTACAGGATGATAACATCCACGCCACAGATATTCAGTCCCGTAGTGGGAGGATTCCTATTTGAGAGAATGGGTCCAGCGCAAGGCTTCCGGTTATTCATGTACCTTAGCATCATCGTGAACGCTATTGTCACCTATGCAAGACACCGTATCATAACCGAGACCCTGTTTGACGAGGAGGAAATGAAGAAAAAGGCAAGAACTCGTCCACCGATAAAAGAACAAGTCAAGGATACCATGACTCTAGGTAGGACTGTTTGGATAATGGTCTTGGTTGCTGTCATCAGCGCCTTTGCAGCGCGTATGGTATATGACCTCGTAGCATTGTATGCACGAGATGTTATCGGTTTATCCTATGCGCAGCTCGGTATTGTTACGACAGTTGGAGGCATAATAACAACCGTACTAGCCATGCCTGGAGGTATGCTAAGTGATAGAATTGGTAGAAAACCCGTTATCAGCCTCTCAAGGGTTCTCACACCCATCTCAATGTTCGGCGTTACCCTGAGTCAAGGCTTCTATCACTACCTAGTATCTTATGGCACAAACGCGTTATCAGAGGCACTTGGAGGAGGCGGCAGAATGGGAAGTGCTGGAGGCCCAGCATGGCAAGCCCTAGTAGCAGATCTTGTTCCAAAAGAGAAACGCGCCACCGTAATGGGAACTATTGGTACCATTACAGGCACTATTGCTGCACCAGCTTCATTAGCTGGAAGCTGGCTATGGAACAACCTTGGACCAGTCTGGCCTTTCAGGGCAAGCGCTCTCGCTGGGTTGGTGGCTGTTAGCATATTCTGGGTAGGAGTAAAAGAACCTCCCAGAAGACACTATGTTGAGATTATAGACCAAGAAGAGAGTCAGGAAAAGTAGTCATAGACTGCTTTACTAACTCTTGCCACTACCTCTTCAGCAGCGTAGACATCTTCTGCATCCATGGTGAAGCAGGTAATTGTGTATTTTTCACTAGTTTCCTTGATTGTAACTATGCCGACATCGTTTCTTATTCCCGGTAAGCTTCCTGTCTTTCTCTGGAGACGTAATTCTTTCTGTGGTAGGTACTTTGGTATCCTATAGCCGCCTGTTTGGCACTTTTCCATGATCTCAAGTATCTTGTTGCAGCTTTCACGGCTCGCTGCTTTCCCATCCACTATGAGTTCAAGTAACCGGTTCATCTCATTTGGAGTAGTAACATCGTTTTCCCCTGTTTCAAGGCTCCATGAGCCCTTGTATTCGCCTGTTTCGGCTGCCTTCTGGAATACGTCAATTGTCATCTCTTCAAGAGGCAGGTCATTAATTCCAACAAGGTCGAAAAGTATCTGTCTACAGTATCGTGTTACCTGTGTTTCTTTGAGTCCAAGTTCCTTCATGGTAGCATTGATATTCTCAAATCCTACGATCTCCGTTATTAGATCAGTAGCAGTGTTATCGCTGACGATCATCATCAGGCTCAACAGGTCCTTATAGGTGACTGGTAGACCCTCCGTTAGTTCTTTTAGTACACCTGAACCGGGTACCTTATCGCGTTCACTCAATAGTAATTGTTGATCTAGGCTGAGTGTGCCTGCGTCTGCTTGTCTGAAGAACTCTACTATGACTGGTATCTTGAATACACTGGCTGTCGGGAACACCTTGTCTCCGTTAATGTTCGCTGTTTCTCCTGTGTAGAGATGTTTCACGCTTACTCCGAGAGTGCCTTTGAAGCCTTCTGCTTGCTCCTCGATGGCTGCCTGTAGACTCATACAGGTATATTCTTGTTGGATGCCTATAACGCTTGTATATCTGTAACACTAAGGTATCCCTGATTACATTGAGTGAAGAACCAGTCTACATAGCCGAAGTCGTATCAATCGAGAAAAACTGCAGCGCAGGACACAAGGTCGGCGACAAGTTTGAAGTCAATACCCACAAAACAGGAGGAATCTGTGGTTATTGTTACCATGAGATGTTCCCCACTTTGATGAACATGTGTTATGGTGGGCAGATTCCTTGGATGAATAACGATGAATGGAAATACGAGTGCCCTGATCGCTGGAATCAGGTAACCTTCAATGTCACGCTAAAAAAATAATTTACTTTTCTTTATACTCCTATCCTATTAAACGTATAAGCAGCCAATCCTGTTACCATTGTAGCTTCAAGTTAGGCATTTTTCACTACAAGGCATTGTACCGTTGCAACAAGGTTTATAACCTCTCTACCATTCCCAGCCCTAAATACAGGTGATGCTATGAGCGAAGCGAAGAAGGGAATGTTCTGGTTCGTACAGGGAAACGTCAAGATACTTATGTTATGTAGGGTTCTCTGGAGCGCTAGCACCAGCATCATCTACCCATTCTTCAGCCTATACATACTCGCGCTAGGAGGCACAAGCACCGAGATCGGGTTAATCAACAGTCTAGGCATCCTTGCAGGGATGGTACTCTATCCTGTAGGTGGTTATATCGCTGACAGGGCTGGACGTGTAAAACTCATCGGATACAGCACAGTACTCTATGCCTTCGCTCACCTATTCTTCGTTGTAGCCAATGACTGGAAAATCATAGCGATTGGACAGTTCTTCAGCCAGTTGCTTCTATTCTACATGCCAGCAATGAACGCCCTTGAGGCTGACAGCCTACCACCGGGGGTCAGGGGAAAGGGTTTCGCCATGATGATGGTTGTTCCCGGGGCTGTACGAATTGTTGCACCGGTTTTCGGTGGCTACATAATTGAATGGTTCCAGAAAACCAGTGGTCAAAGTAGCGATCAAGCGCTTGTCTTGGCTGTACGTATCTGCTGGAGCATAGCCTTTGCAACAGGTCTACTGGTGGCTTGGCTACGTCTAAGATATCTAAAAGAGACTATGACCGAAGAGGAGACTACTGAGAAATTCAGTTTTGCTCAGATTCCAAAGATGATTATGCCCGCATATCGCAGCATACTTGATAGCATCAAGTGGATGGACCGGGGGCTCAAGGTCATCGTAGTCATTGAGATGTTCGCAAGCTTCTTCGTCGCCATGAGTGCACCCTTCTATGTTGTCTATGCGAAACAGGTGATAGGTTTGGTTGAGAGCCAATGGGGGCTTATCATGTTCATGAGTGGGCTTCTCGGTATCATAATTGCTTTCCCACTTGGAGCTACTGTTGATAAGATTGGTCCCAGAAAAATGATCCTTCTAGGTATGACTTTGGCTCCTATCGTCATTTGGAGTTATCAGTACGCGGGAGGTTTTGTGGGTGTCTTACTAATTCTCTGCGGCGTAACCATATGCAACAATATCATGATGCCCGCATTCAGTACAATCATCGCAAACATCATCCCAAGAAACCGCAGAGGAAGACTATACAGCCTAATTGGAGAACGAGGCATAATGATTAGCTTCGGTAACTTCTGGGGCGGTGGATTCCTCTTGTTCCCACCAGCTGCACTAGGAAGCTATGTTGGTGGATGGGTCTACAAGCTTAACCCGAATTATCCATGGATGATCACAAGCGTTGCTCTGGTTATCTGCTTGGTTTTGATATTCCTGTTCGTAAGAAACCCAGCTGAGGCAGAGCAGTAACCCTTTATTTTCACTACATTGGCTTGTAGCGCTGTAACAAGTTTTATTACTGTTCGTTTACCCGAATTCTTATCTTCTGGATTTGGAGCTACGCCGTTTGTTCCTCCAGATGAGGTGAATATATTTGACGGAGAACAATGAGGAAAAACGGGGAATGTTCTGGTTCATCAGGGGAAACATACGTACCCTGATGATTTGCAGAGTCCTCTGGAGTTGGAGCACAAGCATCGTCTACCCCTACTTTAGTTTGTATATTATTCATCTTGGGGGCACCAGCAAGGAGATAGGTCTAATCAATAGTCTTGGAATCATCGCGGGCATGGTTCTATATCCGGTAGGAGGATACCTCGCTGATAGAGCCGGCAGAGTCAAACTAATCGGCTATAGCACAGTCTTTTATGCGCTTGCCCACGCATTCTTCGTCTTTGCACCTAACTGGCAATGGCTCGCAGTAGGGCAGTTCCTCAGCCAGTTTCTGTTATTCTACGTACCTGCTATGAACGCGTTAAGCAGCGATAGTCTACCTCCGGGGGTACGTGGTAAAGGATTCGCGGTCATGATGGCTGTACCCGGAGCAATACGCATCATCAGCCCGGTGATGGGTGGCTGGTTAATCACCTATTATCAGAATAACTCTGCACTCACTGAAGGAGCAGCTATTGTACAAGCAGTTAGACTTGCATGGGGAGTGGCCTTCCTAACAGGCTTGCTTGTAGCTTATCTGCGTTTACGATACTTGACCGAGACAATTGAGGCAGATGAGTCTGAGAGATACTCATTCAAGGACGCATTCAAGGTAATGAAGGAGAGCTACCAAAGCATCTGGGAGAGCATCAAATGGATGGATCGAAGCCTACGGGTTATCGTTGTTATCGAGATGGCTGCAGCCTTCTTTGTGGCGATGAGTGGTCCTTTCTGGGTGGTATTCGCCACAGAGACTGTTGGTCTTTCAGCGCCTGCTTGGGGAAACATCAACCTGATTAGCGGTTTGGTTGCATTGGTCTTTGCGTTGCCCATGGGTCAGATTGTTGACACTTGGGGGGCTAAGAAGAGTATATTGATCGGTATGTTCAGTGCACCCGTAATCATCTATCTCTATCAGTACGCTGGAGGCTTCTGGGGAGTAGCACTTGCATTAACTGGTATAGCACTCTGTAACAAGATAATGATACCTGGATTCAGCACGCTAATTGCAAACATGATACCTAGACATCGCCGAGGAAGACTCTACAGTATCATGGGTGAAAGAGGTGTACAGATAAGCTGGGGTAACTTTTGGGGCGGAGGCTTCCTAATATTCCCACCAGCAGCATTGGGTGCATGGGTAGGTGGACAAGTATATGCGATCAGCCCGAATCTTGTTTGGCAGATCACAAGCATAGCGTTGTTTGTCTCAGCTATTCTGATTATGCTTTTTGTACATGAACCTGAACAGGCTCAGGTATAATCCATTTCTCTACTCAAACCGAGTACTATTATGTCTTAATTCTGCAGATTTTACAGTTTTTTCTGTTGATCCTAATGTTACATGGTGTAACTGGGGTTCTCGGTGTGTTCAAATACATTATATTGTTATAGATATCCATGAAACCAAAGGTCCTGATATCTCCTGACACCAACAACGTCCCAGTTGACGTATCAAACACATTGAATGAACTCGCAGAAGTAGAGTACGTAAAACGACCATACGATGAGAAACTCAAGAACGCTTACGCTGTTCTTGTTGGAACTGAGCCAATTGGGGCAGAGTATCTAGATAAAGCCCCGAATCTCAAACTAGTAGCTCGATTTGGCGTAGGATACGATTCAGTTGACGTCGAGGAGTGCACAAAACGTGGGATCATTGTTACCCATACCCCTGATGTTCTCAGTGGAGGTGTCGCAGACCATACATGGGCATTGATCCTCGGTTACAACAGGCATATCCCATTAGCTGATGGCTTCACAAAGACTCGCTGGGCTAAACGTGAGGGCTATATCCCATTTGGCTGGGATACAGAGGGTAAAACTCTCGGTATCCTTGGTTTAGGTAGGATTGGTTTAGAGGTCTTGAAGCGGGCTCAGGGGTTCCCAGTTGATATAATTTATCATGATATTTATCGCCGGGAGGACCTTGAGAAAGAGTATGGTGTGGAGTATGTCTCATTTGATACGCTTCTAAGCCGCAGCGATATTCTCAGCATCCATGTAGCATTAACCGACTCCACCAAAGGAATAATCAATGAAGCCGCCTTCAACAAAATGAAACCCACCGCACTCATAGTCAACACGAGCCGTGGACCAGTAATCGATGAAAAGGCGCTCATCAAGGCGCTTGAGGAAAAGAAGATCGCTGGAGCAGCGCTAGATGTAT
>JAHLLU010000096.1 GCA_020444005.1 archaeon | reverse complement strand
GGCACCTCATCAGGATAAACATCAATGATCTTCACAACCCAGTCAGAGTCACTACCACTAGTCGATGCAAAGAGTTTCGCGACTGGTTGTCCCGCTACTCGTAATGGTTCCTCAAGGGGTTCTGTTGACCAGACTAGTACGTCTGTGCGTGTGGCTGTGTGTCGTTGGTCGTCTACAAGCCATTCACCCCATGTTGAACCATCTGCTCCGCTGGGTATTGTTGGTCTTTGTCTGTAGGGTACGGGTTTGGCTGGGTCTGATATGTACTCATCGTAGGCTTCTTTGGCTTTTGGTGGCGTGAAGCCGAGTTTTCCATCCGGCTGCGTGTAGAGGCTACGTGTCTCTGTCGTTGCTTTGTTTTGTTTAGGTGGCCAGTCCGAGTAGCTTTGCCAGATATTTGCCCCTATCTCGTATGCGAGTACTCGTGGAGTATCAGGCTCCGACGCATCTAGTAGATAATGATCTAGGAATGGTTGCATTATGTTGCGTCTAAACCATGCACCGGTGTCGCCTATGTACTGCATTGGTCCGAGGCTGCGTGCCTCGCGGCGGCTCTGCCCATGGTTCCATGGTCCTAGTACGAAGTGTATTTTTTCGCCATCTGGGTCTTTTGGTGATAGTGTTTTCCAGAGTGCTGGTGAGCCGTATATGTCTTCTTGGTCGAAGAGGCCGCCTACTATGAGCATTGGTACTTTGAGTGGGTGTTCTGATAGTATCTTGTCTACTGCTTGTTGCTGCCAGAAGTTGTCATAGGCTGTGTGTTCTTTGATCTTCTTCCAGAAGCCTAGGTTCTCCATGCCTCGTGATGCTACCATGTTAGCTGCGTTACCTGCGCGTAGGTACTCCTCATATGTGTCATAGCAGCCGCTCCACCATTTTTTCTCGTTTTTACGTGTGGCTTCTTGACTGTATGTATATGGTAGTGTGCCTTCTTGGCGGAAGGCACCCATGTGGAACCAGTCATCCCCCATCCAGCCATCCACCATGGCAGCAAATGGAACCACGGCTTTGAGAGCCGGATGTGGGTTTATTGTGCTCATTAGTGTAGTAAATCCCTCGTAGCTGCCGCCCATGGCTCCTACTCTGCCATTGGACTCTGGGATGTTTTTCACAAGCCACTCGATGGTGTCATAGGTGTCTGTTGAGTGGTCTGTGCCTGTCTGGTTCAGTGGACCAGTTAGGGGTTTGTTCATCATGTAGCCGCCTTCTGAGCCGTATTTTCCGCGTACATCTTGGTATACGATGATGTATCCTGCTTCTACTGTTGTGTCGTTCATTTGGGGTACGACCATAGAGAGGTGTTTGCTGTTGAAGCGGAGGGTTCGTCCTGCGGCGTTGTATGGTGTTCTTGTTAAGATGATGGGGGCATTTTTTGCGTTTTTTGGGGTTAGTATTATTGTTTTGAGTTTTACTCCGTCGCGCATTGGTATCATTTCTTCGCGGCGGGTGTAGTCGAAGTCGTCTGTTTTTGGAGTGAAGTTTTCTGGGGTCTCGCTGTTTATGTTATCTATTTCATCTTTTTTTGGGTTTGACAAAATGTTTCAATAATTGATAATGTTTTTGGGTAAATAATACTTCTCAGACAAGTAAACTACTGGGTTCACCTAGTTGGTGTTTTATTGTATTTTACTTATCAGAGAGATATTCGGATATTCGGTCTAACCCGGCTTTGAGCACGTTTTTGTCTCCACCATAACCAATTCTAATATGATCAGGGTACTCGAAGCAGTCACCGGGTACAAGGAACGTATCCTTTTCATGGATTAGGTCCAAACAAATCTTCTCAGCCGTAACATCTAGATCGTGTTTCATGAAACCGACGCTCCCCGCGATAGGCTTCACCCAGCTGATATATGGCTCATTGTTGATCCAGTTATCTAGGAGCTTGTGGTTTTCCCTGATTATCCGGTTGTTTCTCTCGAATATATGAGACAAATACGGCATGGCTAGGGCTGCTAGTTCCTCGCTGAGCATGCTTTTACTGATGGTGGTATAGTCTCTGCGTAGCTTGCACTGGTGAATTACCTCGCTGTTTGATGTGATCCAGCCTAGCCTCAAACCTGTGAGACTGATGGGTTTACTGAATGTTCCAACTGCTATGCCTTTTTCATAGATGTCCACGATTGATGGTGTGTGGTCATCTGGGTTGATGTAGAGTCCTCGATAAGCCTCATCACTGTGAACATAAGCACCGACATCTTCCGCTATCTCACATATCGCCCTCAGCGTATGTTCGTTTATCAGACTACCGCATGGATTGTTCGGGTTATTGAGCACAATCATCTTGGTCTTCCGGTCAACAAGCTCAGTCAGTTCATCTAGATCAGGAAGCCAATTCATTTCAGGTTTTAGACTGAGTAGTTTTACATCAGCCATGAAGCCCTTGGGTACACTGAATAACTGCTGGTATGTGGGGAAAACGCTTACAACTGTATCTCCGGGCTCGATGAGACTGTAGAAGCTGTTAAAGTTCGCCTCTATAGCTCCACCTGTTATTAGAATATCTTCGTGGTTGACATTCTTGTAGAGTTTGGCTAATCCACGCCTTAGTTCATCATAGCCCTCTATGTGGCCATAGGTTAGCTGTGTGTCTTGATATTCCTTGAAAAAGTCTGGTCTATTCACGAATTCTAGGTATTCTCGTAGGGTGAATGGTTTGACACATGTCTCGGCTAGGTTAAGCTCAACATCTGTCTCGTAAGTGTTCATCCACCGCTCCACGA
This sequence comes from archaeon, assembly GCA_020444005.1. The sequence goes on along the minus strand of JAHLLU010000096.1, from coordinate 4,696 downwards.
GGAACTCATCAACCTTCATACAAAGAAATACGGGTTGAACCGTATAACAGTATATTTGTTAAAACCGGAAAAAGCAGTGCCCAGAGTAATCACAGACAACTGTGCCCCATAAATTCCTATATCCTCTCAGATCTCTCTATCTTTATGTCAAGCTACCATATGCGCCGCAAAGACAAACAAATCACAGAACACAATATACTAGTGAAACCACTCAAACAAGCAGAATACATCACCCTATCTCTGTGCAGCGAAAACAAGCCATACTTAGCTACCCTCAGCCATGGATATGACGAAGAAAACAACTGCATCTACTTCCACAGCGCAAGAGAAGGTAAGAAAATAGACATACTCAAAGAGAACCCCGCGGTATGGGGTCAAGCATTAATTGATGCGGGTTATCAGCACGGAAGCTGCGACCATCTGTATCATACTACTCAATTCAATGGACCAGTCACATTCATAGAAGATATGGCTGAAAAAAAACACGCTTTGAAAACCATGATACGGCAACTTGATAATAACCCTGAAACAATCATAAAGGATCAAGTGAAACCTAGCAGTATCGCAAAAGTCTACATTGGACGCATAGATATTCAGGAAATGACAAGCAAGAAAGCGGATAAAATAATTATATCATTATAAGTGGCGCCGGGTGAGGGATTTGAACCCTCGTGCGCTTTACGCGCACTGACTTAGCAGGCCAGCTCCCTACCAGGCTAGGAGAACCCGGCAACCAAACACTATGCATCCCAACAATGTTTTAAACGTTATTCCTTGGAGTAGACTCGTTTTCCCTCGACAAAGGTCATCTCACATGTCCAGTCCTTGAGCTTTTCATGTTCAACATCTAACGGGTTAAAGTTCCATACAGCCAAGTCAGCGTATTTTCCCACCTCGATTGATCCTATTTTGTCTTCCATGAAGCAGTGTTTAGCAGCGGGCATTGTGTAGAAGCTTAGGGCGGTTTTTGGGTCTACTGATTCTTTGTTTCCTAGTGTGTTTCCTTTGATGGTTTTTCGTGTTACCGATGCGTATAATCCAATGTTTGGTAGTGGTGGGGTAACGGTAGCGTCATGACTGATACCAACAGGCACCCCTAGCTCGGTCAATGTTTTTACAGGCATACATTCCTTACATCGCTCCATTCCAAGAGCCTCAATGAAGCTCTCACCAAGGAAATAGAAGAAAGGAGTCTGTGTGTTAACCATAACACCTAGATCAACTAGTTGTTTCTTTGCTTTCTCTGTAGGGAAGTAACAGTGTACAATCTGGTGTCTTGGATCGGGTCTAGGGCTAGTATTTTGAGCGTACTCGTATGCATCCATGGTCATGTCTATGGCTTGGTCTCCGATGGCGTGGATGGCTATTTGGAACCCGTTTCTATGCCCAAGCTCAACCATCTGGTTAAGTTCATCTTGCTGGATCATCATGTTACCATGCACATCAGGCTTGTCCTGATAACCATCATAAAACAGGGCGGTTCGTGGCCCAACTCCACCATCGACAGCCATCTTAAGTCCAGTAATTCTGAGTATATCATCTCCACCCACTACATAGTTATCGACAGCCCACTGCGTTTCATTGAGACTCTGTAGGAAACCAATCTGTATCTGTACCCTATGGGTGAGTTCGTTTCTTCGATGACTCTCCATAAAAGCCTCAATATCCTCTGCTAACAGACCCGGCTCAATCACAGTGGTAAACCCAACAGCGTGGAAATCACTACACGCCTGTTGAATAGCCTTTAACTTGTCTTCTTGACTCCACTTGATGACGTCAAGAACAAGTTTAGTAGCCTGACCTCTGAGTAAGCCTGTTGTCTCTCCGTTCTCATCCTTTTCAATTACACCAAACTCAGGGCTAACCGTATTCTTAGTCACACCAGCAAGTTCCAATGCCTTACTGTTTGCTACGCCCATCTGGAAAACACGCTTAATGTAGACGGGGTTATCTGGGCTCACTGGATCAAGATCATGTTTAGTAGGGAATCTTTTCTCCTCAAGTAATGTCTCATCCCAAACATGAGCGATAATCCATTGCCCCTTTGGTGCGGTTTTGATTCGTTCCTCAACCATAGATACTATTTCTTTGATACTCTTCGCCTTGGGGTATCGTATGTCGATGATGAAAGCTGAAGAAACACCATGTTCAAGAAAGTGGTCATGAGTATTCACCAAACCCGGTGTACAGCATCTTCCATCAAGGTCTATAACCTCGGTCATTGGTCCAATGAGTCGTTTGACCTCTGGCTTACTACCAACTGCGATTATTTTTCCGTCTTGGACCGCCAAAGCGTTTACTGTGCCGCGTTTTGGGTCCATTGTGACGACTGGTCCGTTTTGGATAACTAGATCAGCGAAAGACATGGTTTACTGATGACGGTTATGCCTAAAAATTGTCTCTTCACAGCTTCAAACGCCAGTACTCGCCACCATCATGGAAGCCTCGTCTGGTATAGAGGGGTTTACCCAACTCACTTGGATTATTCACCTGAAGGTCAAAACAATTCATCGTTTTTGCTTCTTTGATGGCTTCATCCAATAGTTTTCCGCCTATACCCATGCCTCTTGAAGCCTCATCCACGATATACTCCTCGATTCGGGCATAATGACCACCACTTCTTATGGCAACAGGATAGGATAGGGTGATGACGCCGAGAATCTTTGAATCTATTTCAGCCACTAAGATTACGCCCAGTATCGGGTTCTCCATTATTTGATGATATATTGATGAGCTAAATGTTTGATCCACTTTGTATTCATCAGTTCGATGTCTTGAGGTTAATCTGCTGAATAACTCAAGTACCTGATTCTCATCAGATAATTTGGCTTTGCGGATGATTAGTGGCATAGATGATGTGTACAATAACTGGTTTTAGGAGTTTGGATAACTAGAAACGAGTAAGGGTCTTGACACCATTCTGAGTGCCAACATATGCGATCTTACAGTAACCAATGAATAACCCTGTCTCCATGACGCCCTGCACAGAGTGAAGCCGTGCATTCAGGTAACCCGGGTTATGTATGGGTCCAAAATCGGCGTCAATCAAGTTATTCCCGTTATCAGTAACAACTGGACCAAGTTTACCAACAGCTTGACGAATATCAGGCTTAGCACCCATATTACGAAGCTTCCTGCTAACAGGGGCTACCGCCATGGGGTGAACCTCAAGATAGACAGGTTGATCCCGTCCCAGAACATCAGTGACCTTGGTCTGATCAGCCACCAGTACATACTCTTTACAGCAACTAGCAACGATCTTCTCTCTGAGAAGCGCGCCTCCGCCTCCTTTTATGGCGTTAAGCTCTTGGTCGATCTGGTCTGCTCCGTCAAATCCAAAGTCTAGTACCGGAAACTCGTCCAGAGTTGTTAAGGGTATTTGGGCTTTCACTGCTTCCTGTATGGCTTGATAGCTTGTGGGTACGGCTCTGATTCCACGAAGTTCTCCGTTTCGTATCTTTTCACCGATTATCCGTATGCCCTCGGCGGCAGTTGTACCGCTTCCTATCCCGATAACCATATCGTCTTTGATGTGTTCGACAACCTTCTCGGCTGCCTTAATCTTCGCCTCATGTACCCAGCTCATTGTTCCAGCTCCAAGCGCTCTAGCTCCTCTAGCTCCTTCAAAACGTCCTGTTTAAGCTTATCTAATCTATCCTCAACAGTATCACGTCTGCCTCTTCCACCTGTCTCTTCATCGTCTTCATCCTCTGGCTCTTCTTCCTTATCGTCTCCTGGTGGTGGACGTGGTCTTTTTCTTCTTGGTCTTGGCTGTGGTTCTGGCTCTGGTTCCGGTTCAGGCTCTGGTTGCTTAATATTGAGTTCCTTGATTATGAGGTCTATCTGGCTCTGGGTACTTGATAATGTCTGCTGGAACTGCTCGATGATATTCTGTCTTATGTCCTCTAGCTCGTTGAGGCTAACTATGAGTTCAGCCTTCTTTAACTGCTCATCCACTTGCTGCATCTCGGCTTCATAGTTCTTCCCAAGTCGCTCACGCTCATCCTTGCTTATCTCTCCATTATCCTCGGCTTCAAAGAGACGCTTCATCACCATGCTGAGGATTTCTTGTTGCAGTGTAAGGGTGCGTATCTGGGTTCGTGCTATCTCTACTTGTGATCGCTCCGTGATAGTGGGTAGATCGGGCATCTTTACTTTACGTGGCTCCACCTCTACGACTAAGGGGGATTTTTCTTCTTCATTATTGGCTGGTTTCTTTGTTCCCTCTGTTGCTCTTAGAAACATTATGATGGCAACAGCTGCTACGATGAGGGCGCCTATTCCCAGAATCATGTCAGTGGTTAAAGTGATAGCCATGCAGTTCACTCACTTCTTTAAGCCTTAGATATATAAGCGCTAACCCTGTTTATGTGATTGTCGCATCTAAATTGCATTATTTATTATAACAGACCAGCAGAGCCTGTGTAAAACTTTTATACAAAAACACTTGACTCTAGCCCAGTGGGGAGCTGGGAAAACCCGGCTGAGAGGGCGAAAATGTTCGCCGACCCTTTGAACCTGATCCAGATAATGCTGGCGCAGGGAATGAGATTCTCAGCGATTTTCTCTTCCCCCGGAGGTGTAATACGTGGAAAAAAGATTACAGACATCTACGGGAAGAATCGCGTTCATAGCCGTCATGGCGGCTTTGACAACCCTATCCAACCTGATTATGATACCCATGCCACAACCCTTG
>JAHLLU010000095.1 GCA_020444005.1 archaeon | reverse complement strand
AGAGACTATAGCTGAGATGTGTATTTTTTCACCTGTTTTGGTTTCTTGGATTACCTCCCCGCTCCAATAACCGGTCTCAGAGAAAGTTTTGATAACATTGTCCCGTGTGGTGCCTACGTATTCATTTTTTAATAAATAATACACGTCTTTACCGATTGCATCAATTTCAGTATATCCATAGAGTTCAACCGCTGCTTTATTTAGACTAATAATTTTAGAATCTAAATCAGTGGTTATGACCGCATCCATTACGTTTTCTAGAATATCCGACTGATACTTCAGCCTCTGAATGAATTCTTTTTGTTGTGCCTCAAAGATTGCTTCTTTTTTCCTTATTTCGGTGATGTCTCGTGCAATTCCAATCAACGCTGGTTTGTTTTGATATGTAATCAAATGGGTACGAACTTGGATTATCGAAATATTTCCTTGTTTACCTTGAATAGTGTATTCCGTAGGATCAGGGTTTTCGTTGTTTAGAGTTTTGAGAATATTAGATTTGACTCGTGGGATGTCCTCTGGTTTGAATAGTTCAATGTTGAAAAAATTCTTACCAATCAATTCCTCGTTTGAGTACCCTATTATTTCCTCGGCTGCCTCATTTACTTGGAGAAGGAAGCCCTCTGTATCACAGAGGAATATGACGTCAGGTGCGCTATTGTATAATATTGATAATATCTCGTTTTTATTTGCCACCTGAGTTTTTTTCATCAAATTCACCTAACGGAAGTGAACGATTGCTGTAGTTATTATAAATAAATATTCTTGTTTCTGGGTTTTTCTCTACCTGTGTCAAAGGCAGAAGATGCCTAGCCGAAGTAAGAGATGCAGTATTCCCGATGGAAATAATGCGTTTGAGTATGTTATCTTGGCGGCTGTTAACTATGGGCTTGGAGCGTGTTGGAAAGGAACCGTTTACGTACGATATTATAGAAATTTTAGGTCTTTCAAGTAAACTCTATGAGTCTAAATTAATATATAGCAATTATATCGGTGATTTTGTCAATACTTTCTGGTTAAAGCTGTGTATTTAGAAGAAGGGGATTATTTACTCTATGATTTCGTTATGGTACAAATCTTCAAGCTCAGACTCATAGTCTCTTTCTTTCTCAGAAGCATTTACGTAGTTAATACAGTCTCTTAGTTCTTCAACACTGGAGACTCCCGGAACCACTGTTGCTATACCCGGTTGTGATAACGAGTAATGAATACACTTTGCCGACGTAATGGAGGCAGGAATTCTCGTGGTAATAGGCTTGCCTCCAGTAATGTATCCTGCGATCTTTACCTTTTTCCTGTTCTGCAATAGTTTGCCTTTTGCGAAGATCTTCATGGCTACAATGCTTTTTCCGTTTTCAACACACATCTGAAACGCCTTATTTCTTTCAGGGTTATGATGGTTTGCCATACTTGTCTGATGCATAATGGAGTTGATCTCGGGTATCTGTGCAGCTTGTTTCACGATCTCGATATTGTGTGTTGATAAACCGATGGAACATGCTTTTCCCTCTTCTAAAAGGTCTTTAGCTAACTGGAAAACTCCATCTGGGTTGAAGACTTTGTTCCAGTCTGAGCTTTTCACGTAGTGAAGATTGACTACATCGATATAGTTGGTGCCTAGGTTTTCTAGCACCTCATCAAAGGTCTCTTTACATCTCTTTACAACGCGGCTAAGGACATATTTGTCCCCCTTATAGCAGGAGCCAAGGTGAGCGGCTAAGAATACGTTTTCTCTGTTTTTCTTGGTTGCTTCGCCTATCGCTCGGACTACGTGAGGGTAGCTCCATATTAGGTCAATGTAGTTGACTTCGTGGGTGATGGCTTCTTTGATGATCTCGGTGATTTCTTTACTGGGTTTTTTCTTCAGGTGCTCAATGCCTAATCCTATTACTCCTACATTGGTTTGTTGTCCGAGTCTGCGTTTTTCCATATATATTTCTGGTAGCTATATGGTTGATAACCGTTAGGGATGTTTTACGAGTAGAGAAAAGAGAAACTGCCCAAACAAAGATGTATACAAACCCATCAATCGATGATTTTATCATCACATCACAGGTGGGAAGGGGGGGGGTACCCATCACGACTTCATATGTCTCCACAAGTGCGCAGTTTTAAGTGTCTAATTTCCTAAGTCTATGGGAATATTTGCTATGGGTCCTCTTGAAGATGGGGGAGAAATGCGAGTAAGTCATCTATTGTTATATCAAGACGAATTCTGCCGTTTGTACCTAGAAACTCAAGAACCATCTCATCCAACAAAGTTATGTTCAATATTTTTCCCAGATCTCCTGTGATCAATACTGTGTTTCTCGGTTCCATTGATAAAACAAGTTCTGAAACATATTCCTTCTTCTGTAATTCCAAAGAAAATCTTCTTGACTGAGAAGAACTGTTGGTCATGGTCATTAGACTCTTTTCTCAGATGGTTTTTTATTAAAAAATTTTGAAATTGAGCTTTTATCAAGTCCTGCGTTTACTATTATTTGTTCAAGCTCTTGTTTTTTTGCTGTGTTGCTTGTTTCCTTGGTTCTTGTTGTTATTCCTGAGTTATTTACTGGGTACAGTGGTGGTTCTCCTTTTTGTGCCCTATAAACGAATGTGCTTAGTCTATCACAGAATCTTTCCATAAGTTGGCTTGATGCACTTGCTGTATGAGATGTAATTATAGCGTTGTATCCCTCGAAAAGGGTCTTTAACTCAACTGCTCTGTCATCACATGTTTTTGGTACATCAACACCTACTCCATACAATTTTCCACTGGCAAGAGCTTTAGCAGCTGCCTCCTCATCTAAAACGTCCTTTCTGGCAGTATTGATGAGAATGGCGCCTGTCTTCATCGATTCGATTTCCTTTGCTCCGATGATGTGTCTTGTCTCGGAGTTAAGAGGTACATGTATGCTCAGAATATCTGACTCTTTTATCAGATCAGCCAGTGGTCTATATTCGACCCCAAGGCTGTTTTCCTCAGCAACCGATAATCTATTCCTCTTATTGTACAAAATTTGAACCCCGAATGGTCTAACTAGCTTGGCTAGCTCTGTACCTATGGCTCCTAGCCCTAAAATCCCGACAACTCGCCCACGTAGCTCCCAGAGGTCCCCAGGTTTACAATCTGGCCATGATCCTTTGATTACTTCCTCATGCATCATGAATCCCTTTCGCTGTAATACCAGTATCATCATCAACGTGTGTTCTGCCACGGTTACTGCATTCATTCCAGCGTTGTTAGCTACGGGGATACCGAGTTTGTCCGCTGCCGCGAGGTCTATTTTATCATATCCCACAGAGGCGAATTGGACTCTTTCTAGTTTGCTAGCCGTTTCGAGGATTTTTTCGTTTAGATAGGGCATCACAGGTGATGCGATTATCATATTGCAGTCTGAGACTAGTTCGCATACTTGGTCCTCAGATAAGACTTGAGGAGCAACTACAAAATCCACTGAGCTTGGATCTATGTTTCTTACTACCCAAGGGTATTGTACCTCGCTTGGTTGGGGTATGAAAGATACTATCTTGTATTTCTCCATCTTATTTTCTCTCTCCAAATCTTGGTATGGGGACTTTTCCAGTCCCGTTGCATTGTTCACATATTCTTCTACCTGTGCCCCCACAGTAAGGGCACGGGTTGTAACTATGAGATACTTCTATACCTCCTCCGCAACAGGTTACGGTGCCCAATCCGCCACATTTTTGACAAGTTCCCATGTTTTGATGTGAAATTAAATGGTAAATATGGATACCTTGTAATGTGTTATAATTTTTTTAACGAGTTGAAAATTGAGTAAAATTTGGTATGTTATCTGGTATCTTATCCTTATATGTTGGTTATTTTTCGTGTATTTTATAAAGTAAATATTATAATTACTATTTGTCTTATGAAAAATAACGAGAATATCATTACTGTATCGGATCTGCTCTTTGAGTTGTCAAATGATATTAGATATGATATTCTCCGATTAATCAAATCAGAACCCAAACGCCCCTCTATTATAGCCTCTGAGCTAAAACTATCACCTTCTGAGGTAAGCCGAAGTTTTACTAGGCTCAACGAAGCTCACCTCATAACGAAAAATGTGGATAACCATTACTCAATAACCAACTTTGGAGAACACATACTCCACCTTCTCGAAGAACTAGAGTTCATAACCAGTCACAAAGACTATTTTTTATCCCACTGCTCCGTTAAGATTCCGCTTAGTTTCCAGAAACGGATGTCTGAGCTCTGTGATTATTCAATGATCTCATCTTTCATGGAGTTTGTGACCGCTATCAACGAGATATTGGAGAACTCTAAGAAGTTTATCTGGATGTATATTGACCAGTACCCATTGATAGCCCTAGATGCTATCAGGGATTCTCTTGATAATGGCACAAAGATTAGGATTATTGAACAGCGAAACCTACTGGGTCCAGAGATCGTGTTTGAGAAGAAACATCATACGAAAACACTGGACGGTGTTCCCGGGGTTCAAATCAGAAAAAGAAGCACATGTGATGTTTATCTTATCTTAGCAGATGCTGGTGCTGTCATTGCTTTCCCATCTGAGAACGGTTTTGATTACTCTGGGTTTGTAACAAGAAGTAACTGTGAATCAAGCTGGGGGACTGATCTTTTTGAGCACTATTGGGCGAACTCGATGGTGGCTGATCTTGGAAAGATGGTTTTGACTGAGGATATTATTGATCTTTCTAATGTAAACAATTCTAGGAAAAGGGCAGATGAGTGGGTCAAGATATTCTCAAGGCTTGATTGGACTGAGCGATAGTTATAGGAAATTACGTAAATTGCGTTACTGTCCGCTAATTCTTAGCATATATGTTATATTATGTTTTGCCCAAATGATCCTTATGATTATTTATGAAGAAGAATACTCCGTACCTGCACCAAAAATACCCGAATGGGAAAAAAATCATCTATTATTTGACAAAATAATCAAGAGCCTCGATGCTCCATTCCTTAAAGGCTGGTATGTGTGGCAAGAGAGGTTTGAGGTCGGCAAATTTAGAAATGTTTGGATTGTTGACGAGCTATCAGATCTTGAACGGTTATGGAGCCTCTGTTTTAATCACCCAGAATGGAGTGCATTGGTTCCAAAAATAATGGAGACAATGGTTCCTGGCACATACAAGTATAGCCTATGGAAGCCAGTATCAAACGAAGAGATTGAGTCTCGGCTTAAGTAGCCACATCAACCTTTTCTATTCAATTCTAATTTTTCAAAACATTTCCAAGATTCTGTTATTATCATAAAAACTCTAAGAAAAAACATGAATGGTAAAGAAAACAAATGGGACTATAAAATCGAGATGACCATGAAAGAGTACTTTGATGCTCCATTAACCTTGCCTCACAAGGGAGTAATTCTTCTTGTAAGAGAGCTTGAGAGGGTTCTCGGTAAAGAGAAAGCCCACAAACGTGTTGCAGAGATATTCGAAAACGAGTATGTGCGGAATATAAAGGCGAACGCTGAGAAAAATCCGGTACACAGTTTTCAGGAATGGGTTCAACGCCACAACGATGGTACAAGTATGTGGACCCATGCAAACATAGACGAGCCAGAGATTCTCACAGATAATACCCGAGTCTGTAATACGGTTGGCTGTTTATGGGCTGATACTTGGAACGAATGGGGCGCTGCTGACGTTGGTTATTTGGTGGGGTGTGCAGCTGATTTCGCAAACGTAAAAGCACAACACCCGAATCTGCGTCTGGAAAGAACAACAACCCTCATGGAAGGAGCAGATCGTTGTGACTTTAAGTTCATCTGGGAAGAAAAATAACTTCTTTTCCTTTTTTTATTTCATTATAATTTTTTAAACCATTTCCAAGACATGGATAAATGAACTCTGACCTGTTTTCACATAGATTCTGTTAGCTGTGAAAGAGTTGACGAATCAAAACTGGAAGGAAACTGGAATGAGATACGTATACATAACGTTTGGGCAACCAACCGAAGAGATGATGGCATGGAAACCAAAGGACTACAAGAAAAACCTTGAAGCCTTGAAGGAAAAGGCAAAGAAGGAACGAGATGTCCACATGGATTTCTATGGCTCGCCGTGGGGCACAACAGAGGGGTTTGTGGTTATCTGGAAATCTGATAAACCCCTCTCAGACTTTGCGGGGGTAAACGGACCACTGCCTTGGAAGGAGACAAGAACAGTAATCTGTATGTCCGTAGAATAATTTCCCCACTTCTTTTTTCAATAATTTTATCATATATTAACACTATATGCAACCATGGATCTTGATGAACGTTATATCTCATCTAGCAACGTGTGGAGACGATACGGGATCTTATTCAAGGTGTTAATTGATAAATACGGGTTTGAGGAGGCTCTGAATCATCACCTTGAGGCTAGGCTCATTGTTAGCGCGAAAGCCATGGGGGTTCTACAGGAAAAACACGATGCTTTGACTCAGAACGAGTACGCTATGACTCTTCAGAACAACTTCCAAGGCGCTGGATATGAGGCTATGGTGGATACAACAGAGGATGTATACAGGGTTACTGTGAAGCGGTGCCCCTTCTATAACGGGTTATCACTTGCGGGAATTGAGCATGAGACCATCCTGCGTATATGTGAAAATTCGTATGCCCAGCGAGCAAAGAACTATCCATCACTATTTATGGGGTTAATCAAACAACGTGACACTCCGGAGGGAACCTGTGTTGAAGGATTCAGGCTTTGAGTTTGAACAGGTCAGAAGATGGATACGGGAGAAAGAGTACGGTAGAGCCACAGGCATCTACTATATGGCTCAGGGAATCATACAGGAGCTTGGAGAAGAAAAGGGCACCCAACTCATTGTTCAGCAGATAAGAAAGATGGGCAACCTGATGGGCAAGTCTATGAGAAAACGATTGGAAAATAAGGGGCTTGATAATAGTTTGGAGAACCGAGTTAAACTGGTTGAGTCAGCTGATAACTCTACGAACATAGCTTGGGATCGAATATCTCTTGATGTCTCAGGGGATGAGTTCGTTGTCAAGTTCTCTTATTGCCCCATAGCCTCTGGGTTCAAACAACATGGAGAAGATGGAATAAAGATCGGGGAACTATTCTGCTCCAATATCGATGACGCTGTTAGCCAAGGTTATAACCCGAAACTATCGTGTGAAAGAGAGACCAGTCTCAATATAGATGGAATCTGTACATTACGATTTAAAATGAAAACAAGTTAAAATCACACTCTAATCTTTTTTTAGAAAAAAATGGTTGGATCTATACTTTGATCCATGGTGGCTTGAAAAATGAGATGGTTCTACTCTTGTCCAGTGGGAACTTACCCATCGCCTCTGAACCAATATACCCCTCAAAATCTGCAAAAGAGCCCTCAAGGATGAAACAGCTTCCCTCCTTCGCTTCAAAAGGACCGAATGAGCCCGTCATCTTCAGGTTATGCTTTTTTCAGTGTCTTTTAT
>JAHLLU010000094.1 GCA_020444005.1 archaeon | reverse complement strand
CACATGATGGACGAGGGGGCAATGCGCAAGCTCTATGTTGATGTAAGCGAGGAAGCAGGAGTACACAGTATCGCGGACCTGGTGGCGAAACTCAAGAAAAGAGCAACGGAGACACCAAAAGGAGAATGGGTTCTCGGATACCAAGAGGACGATAGTAAGCTCGCTGAGAAACGCCACCCCACACGATACGACCTGGACAAGGTAAGCACAGAACATCCTGTCATGGTAATCACTGTAGGCGGTCACTTCAGGATGGTAAACAGCCTAGCACTAGAACAAGCAGGAATAACCAAGGACACAAAAGACCCAGTTGGCGGCAAGTATGACAGAGACGAGACAGGATTACCCATTGGCGGACTCCACGAGACAGCCATAGGCACGGTCATCCCAGAGGAAGTAGATGAACCCACCCGAGAACAGAGCCGTGAAGGCGCAAAAGAGATTCTACTGGACTGCGCCAAGACTGGACTCACATGCGTCTATGATACAGTAGTCAAGAACCAGATCAGAGCAGCCATCGATCTCAAAAACAAGGACGAGCTACCCATCAGGGTCCGAATGGATGTCATGATCGACCTATTCCCAGAGCTGGATAAGCTGGGCATCTACCGTGGCTTGGGCGATGACTGGCTCAGAGTATGCGGTCTCAAGTTCTTCTTCGACGGCGCCATATCAGCCAGAACCGCCGCAGTCACAGAAGAATACCTCAACAAACCCGGATTCTACGGCGTAATGGCAACCACACGCGAGATAGCAACCAAGACCATCATGGACGCCTACAAGGAAGGATACAGAATCTCATCCCACGCCAACGGAGACCGAGCCATCGAAATGTACCTCGACATCATGGAGGAAGCCCAGAAACAGTACCCCAGACCCGACCCAAGAAACAGGGACATCCACTGTACGGTAATCACACCCAAACTAGTACAACGCATCAAAGACCTAGGTATACTACCAACCATCTTCGGACCATACGTCTACTACCACGGCGACAAACTCATCCCAGCCTTCGGCGAGGAACGACTAGAACGCATGTTCGCAGCCCGCTCATTCCTAGATGCAGGTGTAAAGATAGCCGCCCACAGCGACCACCCATGCGCACCTTATCCACCATTGATGGCGATACATGGATTAGTGAACAGAAAAACCAAGGCAGGCAAACCCATAGGGCAGAGCCAGAAAATCAGCGTAATCGAGGCGTTGAAGCTCTACACGACAAACTCAGCGTACCAACAGTTTGACGAGGATAAACTGGGTAGTATTGAGGAGGGAAAACTAGCTGACATGGTGGTGCTGGGACAAGACATCCTGACCATTGACACCGAGAAGATCAAGGACATACCCATCGAGACCACAATAGTCGATGGAAAAGTCGTCTACCAGCGTTAATCCAACCGGATAGAAGCAAGAACAGTGTTTACCACCTGTTTCCGCTTCTGCTGGTTAAACTTCCGGTTATTTTCTATCTGCCAAGGGAAACCAATCCGAGGCGGCTTGGTATCCTGATAATTTGTAACTAGACTGATTATCTGAGTTATCTGAGAGGTAGGCATATCAGACTCATAGAGAAGCAGCGTAAGATGCGTGATCAACTCATCCCGTTGCCCATAGTCAACGAACTGCTCAACCAGTTTAGATAGGTGTTCAAGCTTGGGATCGGTGCTGATATCCACCTGCTGCATATGCTTGCTCCAAGTACCGGTAATATCATGCTGAACCAAGCTCTTCTCGGCGTAATCCTTCAGGTTCCTGTAGCCGAGGTAGAAGGCTCCACAGATTAACGCCCACTCTCCCACCATCAGGAACTGGGGGTTGATACCGCTAAGATCAAACAAGTAATGCCTGATGAACAGTAGATAGTAAAGCACCGAGAAATTTATCAAAGCAACAGTGCTTAATCGTTCACCCACGGTCTGGCTCAGATACCGTAGATAGCTGTTGGGGTTGTTGGCGCCTAAACCGGTCAACGCCATCACCGAGGTTAATGCAGACGCCACGATGATTATATTATTCACTGGCTCAGCGAGACCTGCTCTTAGAACAGGCTGAAGTACGCTCAGATACGGGTTGGCTTGAATAGTGGACTCCAGCGCCGGGTAGAGGCTCAACCATGTCTGGCTTCCAAGATACCCCACCAATAATATGTAGATGCTCATGGCGATGGGTTCAAAAAGGTGGTTTATCTCGCGTAATCTAATCGAGACTATCTTCTGTATCATAGAAAGAATTGAAGAGTATAGCAGAAACGCGGTGATAGGCTTACCCCATACGGGTATAGCGCTCCAGTCAGCAAGGAAATACAGTGCACCCGCAATACTCAGGGTCTCTAATCCCTCTGATAGTGGCTCCATGATCTCCCCCACGAGCATATTATCAACCAACAACGCTGCAAAACGTAACACCAGCAGCGTCAATAGAGGCAAACCGAGAAAACTCAGGTCCACCTGACCACTTAGTCCTATCCAGTCAAGGGGAACCGAGGTGCTTTGAAGTACGAGAAACCAGACCACGAGGATTATTGATACGAGGTAGGCGACTGTTGGTGCGGCTATCTCTTTAACTGCTTTCTGCATTCAATGCCTCCCTGTAGCTTCTCATGGCTCGATAGAACCTAGTATAGTGGTCCCTGTTTATCATATGTAGGCTGTAGTTAGCCTCCTCAAACAAGGAAACAACACTCCAAAGGGGCTCATACGCCGTCTCTGGTGTCTGCTCCTTCAAATGATTATAGAGTTCACGTGCCGTATAGTTGTCCTTGATGCGCTCGAATCGTTCACGCGCCTCCTTGAACCTGTTGTTGAATAGCCTGATGATCTCTTCACGGTAGTCTACGATCTTGATCTTGATACTGGTTTGAAGTTTCTCGGCTCGGTTCACCAGTCGAAGCTCATGGACGCCGAGGCTATACTCGTGGCTAAACTCTACCAATCCCTCATGGTCTGTAACATCGCTGAATAACTCGTTGTCTTCGATGAGGAATGTAAGCCGTTGCCCCGGCATTTCCACATCCTCTGTGTCAACCATCCTACCGACAACACGTAGAGACGAGACATCCCACACCAACGGCAAACCCGACTCAACGTCAGGCAACCGCATACTGAGCCTTGAAGACCCATTTGTATCAGCAACCTCAGCCTCAACCAATGGCTCAACAAGTTTCTCCTGTTGCTGACCCCGCATATAGAACAAACCAGCGCCGGCACTAACCACCAGCACCACTATGGCGAGGGGGATAAGCGGAAACTGGTTCGTCTTTAGTATCATAACGGCTTTGCTTTTTGATGTAGATAGATAGTTTCCAGCCCCAGCATAGTATGCTTTGAGGGTTATCTCGCCTTTGGCTTCAGGCGCCTTGATGCTTGTCTCAGCGTTTCCAAGGCTATCAGTCGTGACGACCTTGCTTGTGGTTACGTTGTATCGGCGATAAGTTAGGTTCACCATCTGGCTTCCGAGGGGTTCACCGTAATCATCCACGAGACGTATCGAGACATCAAAGCTCTTAGCGCTCTGAGCCGAGCTAGGCGCAGATAGAGTCAAGATTGTTGCTGCTTTGACGACTGCATAGGTGTTTTTACTGGCGTCAACGCTTTCAACCGTGATACTCATGGGGGTTGGACCTAGCTGGGTCTCGACTGGGATGCTACGGGTTATGAAGAACTCCCCCGCCTCGTTTGTGACACTGCTTGTTTCCTTGTCAAGTAAATTGAGTGTGATGGGCTCGTTTTCCCCGGGGATTACGTCTGCTTGTACTTTTCCTCTGATGTTTGAACGTTGCCCCCTTGTTAATACGGTCTCGTCTGGGAGTTTTACGTCGAATTGCACTGATTGTATTGTCGCGGTGGTGGTTGAGGCATACATATAATCGGCTCCATCCCAGCTACAAGTGATCTCTACAGCCCCCTCCCCCGAGGAGGTTACTAGTTCGATGCTGCCTTTGTTGTCGGTCTTCTTGTTGTAGCTGTTGCCGCCTACTGTTATCTGGCAATCAGTATGGGGGATTGAGTTGTTGGTGTTGGTGTTCACTAAGGTAGCGGTTATCTTGTATTGTTTATCGGCTACCACAACGGGGGGCGCGTTGATAATGAACCCGGTGTCAGTGTATGCGGTCAAGGGGGGATCGCTCCATGAGTCCCCGTAAGTATCATCCCCCACGGTGTGAACATCAACCATATACTCGCCTCCCGGCAGGTTCCCGGGGAAGATACATGTAACATTATAGAAGCCGTCAACAACCACGCCTCGTCCAGCGAGTACACCAGACTCCTCCTTGATCTGCTTAAGATAAACAAGGACATCAAGCCCAGAAACCGGGTTTGCCTCGTCATCAAGAACCGATCCAGCCACGATAAACTCGCCTCCAACCGAAACCACATCATCCTGATATGTGATGTTCGTGAAAGTAGGTGTCAGACCCGTACTCTGGTTCACAACGGGCTCCGATATCGGTGTGGCGTCAAACACGACCCAGCCAAGATCATCAAATAATACCTCAGTGTATGCGTGAGCCTGATGCGGTGAGACATCCTGAACCTCGACCTCGGAGTTAACAAGCCAACCAGTCACAAGCCGTGCCGGAATACCGATGCTTCTCGCGAGCATAGTCAAAGCTGACGCATAATCGGTGCATATTCCCTGTTGCTCATAGAGAAGGAACCACACAACGGGGTCAACCCCAGAGGGAGCCTCTACGGCTGATTCATTATACGGATAATTGGACTCTAGATAGTCGCTGAGTGCCTGTATTTTCTCGTATGGCGTGTTCTCGTACATGGTTATCTGCTCAGACAGTGAACCAATGCTTGCCTCCAGCTCAGAGGTAATCTGAACATACGGCATAGCAACATACAGATCAGCACCCATCAACGTAGATTCACTAAAATCGTAATGGTTTGCCACCACTTGATACGGAGCTGCAAACGAGCCGTTGGTCTTGAAGATGTTTAGATCAGGATAATAGATCAAAGGATCATAGGCGTTGATCTCCACTGGGTTCTGGGGGCTCGGTATATTGTACTCGAAGCTTGTGCTGGGCTCGATAACATAGCTATATTCGGTAACACTGTCGTATCCGGTTACCGAGTCACTGATAACATGACCATCATAGGGGATGGGCAACCCGCTGGGCAGATACCATGAACCATTATAATACTCCCCCACACCGTCACGCAGATACTCAGAGCCAGTCACACCATAGACTCTGAAAACGCTTTCACTGGGACCACTGGGCTCACCGGGGAACTCAAAATCAAGATCATCCAACGGGTTATCACCCTCAGTGAAGTTCAGGTCAGGTATCTCGCCAATCATATCACTGAGATCACCTGAAGGCGTGGCGTCAAAGATAATCCACCCAAGGTCCTCAAACGGAACCTCGGTGAAAGCATGGCTCTGAATCGGGAAAACCTCCTGATACTCAGCCAAAGGATCAATATAGTAGCCGCCCACCAGTCGAGCGCTGAAATTAAGACTGCGAGCCAACATAACCAAGGCTGTGTTAAAGTGGCTGCATACGCCCTCACCTGACTCAAACAGGAAATACTCACATGGGTCTACACCCGGCGGAGCCTCTGTTGCCGACAGGTTATAATCGTAATAGGTTTGAAGATAATTTTCTAGGGCTAGTATTGCCTCATAGTCTGTTGTGGTGTTCTGGGTGATTGCCTCAGCAAGCTCCCTTAGGTCATCATCAAGATAATCTGGGACATCAAGATACTGGGGAATCTCCTCCACACTAGATGCATTCATCAATGCATCGCTGTACTCGTAGAGAATATACTCGATCTCATACGCCCCCGGCACATCTGGCACCTGAAATATCTGAGAATCCTCAAAAAACGCCGCAGGGTTACTCAGATTCAGATAAACCGGGTTCTGAGGCGTAGGAATATACCCCAGATTATCCACCAGCGGAGTAATGGTAATGTTATAGTTCTCATAATCAGTCCAAAGGTCAACATCCAGACTCAAAGTCTCACCCTCATACGAGACCGACTGAGTCAACGCCGTGTCCCAAGTACCACTGTAATAATCATCATAGGTCTGAAGCCTGAGATACTTTGTGTGGGGAACCCCCTCAATCAATAAACTTGGATCAGGGTTAGCGTCGCCAATGTCTACTTCCGGTAGGTCTAGGCTTGTCTGCTCCGGGTTTATGGGCATATCAATATCTGGTAATTCAAAGGGTAGATCAGGTGCCTCAATATCGCTTAGGGGTGGAACCTGTTCAAATGACTGGATGCTAAAACCTATCAAAATAATGGCAAGTATAGTACAGGCTAGGAGAAACAGGTTCTTCGACTGTCTATACATTGTTTATTCCAAACCAGAGAATGTACCAGCCGATATAAGACTTCTAGAAGCCTGATACATAGAAAACCGGTTATCTCCAGTGCTCCCTGATATAATCAGACGCCTCACTGATAGCGAAAGGACGCGAGTTATTCCCCGTACGCACAAAGAACTCCTGTTTATCACCGTTATTCAGGAAAGCAGGCTTAGGACAAGACTGGATATTTACCTGACAAAGGTCCTTGCCAAGCACGTTATGGAACCTGACGCCGATGTATTGAAGATAATAATTACCTATACAGTTTGAGACCAAGCTCATTAGATGATTCTCAAAGCCATCCTGATTCTGGTTACGAATAACCCTGTAATCATTCTCGATCCCAAGAACATCCTTCTCATCAGACAAACCGATAAGCAAAGTACCACCCTCAGCGTTAAGGAAAGCACAGATAGTCTTCAACACCACTTTCTCAAGACCCTGATTCACCTGCTTCGTATTGTAATCATACCTGAGACTGGACTTGAACTCAAGATTCTGGCCCTCTGAGAAGTTAAGCAACTCAAAGATATCATCACTGACACCGCCATTCCGGTTCTTCAAACTCTCAACCAACTCAGGGTGCCTGTTCGCGATATCAGTAAGACTCACAATCCCAGCTATTGAACCACCCTCAACCACCGCCAACTTCTTGATCTTATTCCGCTGCATCGTCCTGCAAGCATCCTCGATCAAAGTATCAGGAGGACACGCCACAATATCAGGCGTCATAATCTCGGAAACCTTAACCTCACGAGGATCCTGACCAACCGCAACAATACGGGTGATAATATCTTTCTCCGTAAGAATACCCAAGGGTTCACCGCCTTCATAGACAACGATGCTGCTGATGCCGTGGTTTACCATTATCCGGGCAGCTGCCTCAACGGACTGGTCGGGTGTTATAGTAACTACTTCTGGTGTCATAACCTCGTATACAGTGGATATCAAGCGTTGAACCGCCAATGTTGGTTGATGGTTAAAATTGTTAAGAAGATTATGATAGCATACAACTGATCAAGGATTCATCTTCTCCCACTCCTCGGAGACTAAGTTATACCTCCACTCAACCTCATCATCAACAAAACCCCTGTGGAATAACATCAAACGCTCGGCAATAACCAATGCAACCTGCACCTCCTCCGCTTCATCAGACAATTTTTTCGATGAACGCAGCAAATTCAACACAGCCTTACACCCCACAGAGAAAGTCAG
>JAHLLU010000093.1 GCA_020444005.1 archaeon | reverse complement strand
TACCCTCTGAAACTATAATTAAGGCTTCACGATTATACGCAAAATCTCCCTCCTCCTGTATTTATCTAGGTAATGCCTTAGACCAACACACTGGAACGAGTCAAGCCATACGTGCGATCACTTCCTTAATCGCAGTTACGGGAAATCTGGATGTTCCCGGGGGAAACGTAATGATTAGCCCCCTTCAACTTGCGAAAAAACCTCCTGAAAACCATTCACTCTTGCCAAAAGAACAAGTCGATAAACAACTTGGCAAGGAATTTCTCCTATCAAGGTTTGAATTTACTAGATTATGCCACCCTCCAACAGTATACAAAGCAATCCTTGACGAGAAACCATACCCCGTAAAAGCAGCATTCATCATGGCAGCCAACCCTGCGCTCACATCACCAAACTCTAACATGGTAAAAAGGGCGTTAAAGAAACTCGACTTTTTTGTGGTTACTGATCTATTCATGACAGAGACTGCAAAACTAGCAGACATAGTATTACCTGCATCAACCTTCTTAGAGCAAACATATTACGCAACATATCAACCTGCAACTGATATTCTACCCGAGAATCCAGGCCTTGTTATGCTCCGGCCCCAGATAATATCTCCACTATACAAGTCCCGCTCAGATTGGGATATAATATCTGCTCTAGCGAAAAAGATGGGATATGAGGAACATTTTGAATGGAAAAACATTGAGGAAGCAATAGATGAAGAGTTAAGTTACACCGGGATTACAGTTGAACAGTTAAAAAAACATCCAGAAGGAATACCAATAGAAGGGCCCTCATTCTTATACGCTAAGTTTGGAGAGAAGGGTGTTTTTGGAAAACTAATGATAAAATTATTGAACAAATTCAAGTTTAGTGATTATCCATGGGTTTATAGAAAATACGAGAAAATAGGGTTTCAAACAGACTCCGGAAAAGTCGAACTTGTGTCCCAGCAATTCAAGAATCTTGGATTAGATGTCTTACCAATATATCATGAGCCAATACATAGCCCATGCAACACTGACCAAGCCGAAGAATATCCTTTGATACTAACTACAGGAGCAAAAACCAGATGGTTTGTACACTCACAGATGAGAAATATAGCTAAACTAGGAAACGAAATGCCAAAGAACTTCATGGAGATAAACCCCAAAACAGCTAGACGATATGACGTAACGGATGGAGAAGAGGTTATTGTAACCAGTCCTAATGGTTCAATGAATGTCATGACCAAATTCACTGATAAAATTCTACAAGATGTAGTTCAAATATACCACGGGTTCCCAAAATCAAACGTCAACTGTATTACAAATAACCAATCGTTTGATCCAGTTACTGGTTCTACTCCTCTACGATCATCGCTTTGCAGAGTTGATAAGATTGAAAATCTATAATGAACGAAAACCTGTTTTAATTTCTCTTTTTCTATTAGGGGCTTTACTTGTTTTTGTTTTAAATTATACCGAGTTATCATTTATGGATATAAAAATAGGTTATGTGGGTCAAAAAACAGACAAAGAAATTACCTATTCTTATACGCTTTTTAATGGAAAAGAATCAACTTCGTTATATCTTGAAGAAAATCAAACATTAAGCCTCGTAGTTGAAGCTAAAATATAAAAAGGGAAATTAAATCTGATACTCAAAGATCCGCAGAATAACATAATATTAAACACCGAACTGGAAAACGGAGACCTAACACCTGATATTACGGTAAATCAGACAGGATACTATAGATTGATTCTTGAAGGTAGTTGGACATCTGGAATCTATGCTGCATCTTGGGATGTTACATAACCTAAGCTCTTTGTAATTCCTATTAGTTACATTCTGTTATTTTATACGCTCAATAACAGTTTTTGTCTCGTTTTAATTGAACCAAGAAATATATGGTATGTCTTTATTACTGCCCGCTATGAACTGCAAAAAATGTGAAGCAGAAAACCCTGAAGACGCAGTCTTCTGTAACCAATGTGGTGCCTCATTTAAAGAAAGTAAATACGAGGAAATCACTGTAAAAACAGAGAACCTGGTTGCCAAAGTAAAAGAGCTAGTTGAAGAAGGAAATGTTAGAAAACTCATCGTTGAAAACGATGAAGGAAATACAATACTTGATATACCCATGACCTTTGCGGCTATTGGAACAGTTTTCTTCCCCTATATGGCGGCTCTAGGCGCTGTAGCGGCAATAGCTACCCACGCTAAAATAAAGATCGAACGAAAAGAATAACCATGTTTGGAAATCTCATTGGATTAATTATTTTTAATATTATTTTCCAAGCTCCAGCTCTTTGGTATGCCGCTAAACATATGCTAGGACCAGATAGTGTAGTTTTTTGGGATGCCGTAAAAATTACAGCTGTATTTACAGTTATAAACGCCTTGATACAGGTCTTTATTGGCGCAGAGATAGCAGAGTTACTGCAGATAATAGCCTACCTATATTTGGTACGTAAATATTGGGGGACTTCTTGGAAAAACGCTGTGTTAATCACCTTGTTGATGGTTTTCATAAACGTCGTAATAGGGTTATTACTAGCAGGACCAGGGTTGTTCCTATTCTTACGATAACCCTCCCCTTTTTCTTGAGAACTGTTGATGAGTAAAAACGAAGTTGAAAATTTTGTTTAATAATTCAATTCAGAAATATGTGCACTTGATTGTGGCGCTGTTTCTATGTTTGTATCTACCAGTTGTGGCTACAAACCTATCCAATAAACTATTCATATTTGCTTCAACAACTTGGAATTTCTCCCACCATTTACTACAAATGTTATTCGCACTGATGATAATGGGTTTACCCTTCTGGGGCAAATCGCTTCATGAATGGGGATTCAACACAAATAACTCAGATTATACCCTGAAAATTGTGAAAAAGTTCTGTATCGGGTTTGCCGTCTGTCTTCCTGTTGGAACAATAATCACGCAGGTTCTTTCTGGGTGGCAACCGATTTTAACTTATCCTGCAACTTGGCTCAATTATTTGATTAATCTTAGCTTCTCTGTTACTATGCCTGGGGTTTCTGAGGAGATATTATTCAGAGCCCTTGGTATGGGAATATTATCAAGAAACTGGAAAAACCATATACGCATTGGTAACATCACATTATCCTACGCAAACATGTTTTCGTCAGTGATCTTTGCTTTGGCTCACATCGGGTTTACGATTTTCCCTTTTGAGATAGTTTACTACAATCCAATGCAACTTACCTTTGCCCTTGGATTAGGATTGTTATATGGCTATGTTTATGAAAAAACAAACAGCCTTCTTGGACCTATTTTGTTACACAACGCCTCTGATGGAATCGCAGTAACAACTTATTTCCTAATCACGAAATTATTTATGAACAATTAGGTCCAACGCCATTCGCTGTCTTATCTATGAGTATAATTTATTCCACTTTCATAGGGTCTTAATGTAGTAATTACCATCAGTGTCCATTTGTGGTGTTTCTTAAATACGATTAGAAAGGAGTACAGTAGATCAATCAATGTCCAAGGAAAAGATTGTACTCAGCGTCGGCGACCCCGACGTAGAAGCCCCAAGCTACGTCTTCGATGCAGCCATCGAGAAGATGAAGGAAGGCGGCGAGTGGACCCACTACGGGTTCCAGACAGACAAACCAAAGGTATTCAGAGACGCAGTAGTAGACTACTACAAACGATTCGGAGGAGTCACATACCCAGACTCAGCAGTAATCCCATGCGCAGGAAGCAGCGCAGCACTATACGTTGCACTACGCACAATTCTGGACGCCGGTGACGAGATACTCATGTTCGAACCCACATACCGTGGACACTTCAACATTCTCAACGGACTCGGTGTCAAACAGAACCTTGTCCAGCTAGAAAGAGAGAACAAGTACCACCCAGACTTGGATGATATCGCTGAGGCGATAACACCCAAGACCAAGGCAGTGCTTGTATGCAACCCAAACAACCCCACTGGTACAGTCTTCACCGAGAAAGAGCTACGAGCCATCGGAGACCTAGCAGTAGACCATGATATGGGCATCTACAGCGACGAGATTTATCTCCACTTCGTCTACGATGACAACAAGTTCGTCTCAACAGCGAGCCTCAGCGAGGAGTACGCCAAGCGCACCATCAACATCATGAGCTTCAGCAAGACATTCAGCATGACAGGCTGGAGACTCGGCTACATCATCGTACCCGAGATGTACGAGAAGAAAGCCAAGGGAATCGCGGGAATGGCGGCGCCAAGACCACCAACATTCCTATACGCAGCAGGCGCAGCGGCACTCAACGGCGACTTCAAGTACGTCGATGAACGCGTCAAGGCATACGATGAGCGAAGAAAATACTTCTGCCCCGCAGTAGACGCCATCGATGGACTCACATGTGACCTGTTTGAAGGAAGCTTCTACGCATGGTTTGATGCAAAGAGCACAGGCATGGGAAGCCAAGAGTTCACCGACAAGCTAGCAAAAGAGGAGAACCTAATGTTCAGCCCCGGTCACACATTCGGACCAGGACAGGATGGAATGGTTCGCGTACCTCTATGTCAGCCAATGCCACTCCTAAAGGAAGGCGTCGCAAGGCTCGAAAGGTTCATGAAGAACCTCTAAACCCTTTTTTCAACCAATTTTTATAACATGTATCCATTACTCCGTGGGATCAATTTGTCTTACTCACAGGAGATACTGGATTTCTGGGAAAGAGCAAAAAAAGCCACAGGCATTGAAGGCGACTTTACTGATGCGTGGGGCTTTGGCGACAACCCTGAGCTAATGGACGAGTTACTTGGATACATCAAACAGGGAATCAAACGTACCAGTACCTCACTTGTCAAAGAGAACGAGCTTGAAGGCTGGCCCGAATCCAAGGAAGGCGACTATGATATTATTCTGGATGGCCGAGATAAACCGGTTCTTGTGATCAAGACAGTGAGTGTTAGAAGAGTCAAGTACAGTGATGTGGATTCTGAGCACGCCTACTGGGAAGGCGAAGGAGACAGAAGCCTTGAGACCTATTTCAAGGAACACGACAAGTACTATGAACGAAGAGGCCGGGACCTTGGATTCGAGTTCAACAAGGATATGTTGGTTGATCTAAGCCGATTCGAGATAGTATACCAAGAGGACTAGCCCATTGCTTGACGAGGAATCACTACAAAACGCGGCTGACGAACTAGCAGCGCGTGATCCTCATCTACATGAAGTAATCGATAAACATGGTTACCCTCCTCTCTGGGCGAGAGAACCCGGGTTTTCTACTCTTGTCAAGATAATCCTAGAGCAACAAGTATCGCTCTCCTCGGCACAGGCAGCATACGATAAACTACTGATGCGAATTAATCCTCTAACCCCCGAAGAGTTCCTGACACTGGATGACGCAGAGCTAAAACAAATTGGGTTCAGCAGACAGAAAACACGATACTGCCGAATACTAGCAGAATCAATCCAAAGCGGAGAACTAGATCTAGCCGAGTTGAATCAGTATAGCGACAAAGAGGTATCTGAGACACTCACCGCACTCAAAGGAATTGGGCCATGGACCGCTGGAATATATCTCTTGATGGTCTTGAGACGCCCAGACATATGGCCAAGAGGAGACCTAGCTCTATTGACCTCAATGCAGGAAGTAAAACAACTTGAGACGCGACCAGATAACGAGAAGGCGGCGGAGATCGCATTGGCTTGGAGGCCATGGAGAAGCGTTGCGGCGAGGATTCTTTGGCATAATTATCTCAGTGAACGTGCTGCTAGGGCTGATTTTAGTGGGCAGTAAGCCTCCTTATTTTTAAGGTGTGGTCTCATATTTCGTGGTGTCTTGATTCGCAGACGCCAGACCATGAGAAGCAAGGATGCCCGTAAACTTTTACAGAGTTTATCGAGTGTATTCGGAGAGCTTGAGGCAAAGAAGGTTGAGGTAGCCGAGTTTGAGGAGAAGAAGGTCTACATCTTTGATGATGTAATGGAGTTCATCGATGATGAGAATGGTCTTTACCCATATTTGGGAGGATCATATCTTGATGTTCTTCCAAGAGTTGTGGTGGATATGGGGGCTATCAGGTTTGTCTGTAACGGCGCTGACGTCATGGCTCCCGGCATCGTAGAAGTTGACGAGTTCAATGCGGACTCTATTGTTGTTATTAGGGATGTTACCCACGGAAAAGCCTTGGCGATTGGTAAAGCAGGAAAATCCAGCGCTGAGATAATCAGTAACAAGAAGGGTAAGGTTATCCAGAACCTCCACTATGTGGGGGACAAGCTCTGGGAAACCGCCTCAGCGTAGGTCCCAGTAGATCATCTCTATCTTGGGCACATATACAACGAAGATGATTACAGCGGTTATTATGAATATGAGTACAAACGCCCAGATGCTTATCTGGAAGACCTTCCACCAGACGCCGAACTTTTCGACTCCAGCTTTGTAGCTCTTCCTGTATCCTGTGATGGCTTCACGTATGGCTTTAGGGATATTCTTGATGTTTTTTGGTATTTCCCTAATTTTTGCTGGTATTGATTTGAGCCATTCCCGGATATCCAAGGGCTTTCCCTTATGAGTGGTGTTTCATGGTTTTAGGTTTTTATGGAGAAATAATCCTAGTATTGGTTTTTTCTGGGTTTTGGTGTTAAACTTTATATTTTAATGATGCATTCTTCATATGAAACAATCTTCATGGTGAATGGTGTGGTAAAAAGAAAAATCGTAGAAATAGACGAAGAAAAATGCAACGGCTGCGGAGAATGCATACCCAACTGCGCAGAAGGAGCCCTCAAAATCATAAACGGAAAAGCAAAACTAGTCAGCGACGTATACTGCGACGGCTTGGGCGCCTGCCTAGGACACTGTCCACAAGACGCAATCAAGATCATAGAAAGAGAAGCACCAGAATTCGACGAAGCAGCAGTACACCAGTACCTCAAAAAAGAAGAAGAAAAACCACAGATATCATGCAGCTTCGTATCATCCCTACTACCAGACGAAGAACCAAAACCAACACAAGAAACAGGCACAACACTACGCCAATGGCCAGTACAGCTAAACCTAGTACCCATCAAGGCACCTTTCTGGAATAACGCGGACATTCTACTGCTAGCTGACTGTGTAGCTGTCGCTCAACCCGATCTTCACGCCAAGCTGTTGGCTGGACGAAGCGTAATAATGGGGTGCCCCAAGTTTGATGATGTTCAGCACTATCTCGAGAAATTAACCGAGATTCTGCAAAAGAACAATGTCCGTAGCTTGACTGTGGCTACTATGGAAGTTCCATGTTGTAGTGGTTTGAAGCGTATCGCTGAGCTTGCTATCGAGGCTTCCGGTAAGATGATCCCATCACAGAACCTTGTTGTTGGCGTGAAGGGTGAGATCAACAGGGTCTAATCACCGACCTTATATCATATACATGTGTTCTTGGATTCATGGATTTCTGGAAACTTATGGCGATTGTTCACGCCAAACAAAGTATTCTCAACCCAATGAGGGCAGAGAAAATGACACATTTCGTTGATACACTTAACCTAGCTGAAGGTAGCCGTGTCGTCGATATTGGATGCGGTAAAGGCGAGTTCCTCCATAGACTCTACGAGAAATACAGAGTCTCAGGTGTAGGC
>JAHLLU010000092.1 GCA_020444005.1 archaeon | reverse complement strand
TGGTAGCACGCGACTGGCGAAAACTCGCAGACTTCTACATCAACGTATTCAACTGCAAACCAATACAACCAGAAAGAGACCTCAAAGGAAAATGGCTAGACGACGCCCTAAACCTAAAAGACGCACACATCACAGGAATCCACCTACAACTCCCCGGATACACTGATGGACCCACCCTAGAACTATTCCAGTACGAACCAGAAGCAAACCGAGAAACATCATATCCGAATACACCGGGTTATGGTCATCTTGCCTTCAATGTGCCTGATGTCGAGGAGACCGCAGAGAAGATCATCGAGTATGGTGGAGACTGGGTTGGAGAACTAACCCGCGTCGAGATAAAGAGCGTGGGTATGTTGGTGTTCGCGTATATGCGTGACCCCGAGGGCAACATCCTAGAGATACAAAGATACGAGAAATAACAGGGGAGGGAGGGGGGGGTAGGCTTGGAAAGCTTGGAAACGGTTTCTTTTGCTTCTAGAAGCCCCAGAACAGCCCAGAATAGAGCTCAATATATGTAAAAAACCGTGTCCTTAACGTTTTTTTGTATACACTTTCGTAAACATAGACGGAAAACATCAAAGCCTCACAAGACATATCAGTACCATGTCTTCCAAGAAACACTCCCTAATCTCAAAAGTAAACAAGAATGATGAACTAACCAAGCTCCTTCAAGACCTTCTCAAGATACCCAGCGATAACCCCCCCGGCGACACCACCAAACTAGCCACGTACATCAAAACATACCTAGCTAAACACGGCATTGAGTCAGAGATAATCACCACGAAGCCGGGTATCGCTAACATAGTATCCACCGTAGGCGAAGGAACACCGCACCTAGTACTGAACGGACACCTTGACACTTTCCCCGCCGAGGTAGGAGAACCATGGAGCATACCCCCATACTCGGGAGAACTACGAGACGGTAAGATCTATGGAAGAGGCGCAGGAGACATGAAAGGAGGACTAGCCGCACTCCTCTACTCCTACGTCAAAGTGGTTGAGTCTGGTTTCAAGGGTAAACTCACTTTCACCGGGACATCAGACGAGGAAACAGGAGGAGAATGGGGCGCACTATGGCTACTGGAGCACAGACCAGAGCTACACGGAGACGCTGTATTAAACGGGGAACCATCTGGACTCACAGTTAGAATAGGCGAGAAATCAAGAGTCAGCATCATCCTTGAAGCAGAAGGAAGAGCAGCCCACGGCAGCTTCGCAGGCTACGTAGGGGAGAACGCCATAATGAAGATGGTCAAGATACTCCCGATGGTCGCAGAGTTCCAAGGAACCCCAGCAAGGCTCAACCCGAAGACCCTACAGCTCACAGAGGAGGTCATGAAAGGCTACCGGCAGCAATATGGTCACGAGTCCAAGACCATGGCAAACGTACTCAAGGAAGTCACCGTGAACATCGGAACCATAGAGGGAGGAAGCTCAGATAACATCGTACCCGCCTACTGCCGAGTCCAAGTGGATACAAGACTCCCCATCGGAATCACCCCTGCTGAGATCACGGAAATGATCAAGGACAAAATACACACAGTAGACCCATCCATCAAGGTAAGCTGGGCACGTCCCCCACAGATCGTAACAGAGGCAACCTACAGCAGCATAGAGGCACCCATAACCAAGACGCTAGCAGGGAGCCACAAAGAGATCACAGACACAGAGCCCCTCTATAGCTTCACCTCGGGGGGCACCGACTGCAGGTTCTGGAGAAAACAAGGCGTACCAGCAGTAAGCTATGGTCCAAGAGTCTACGCCATGGGGGGAGTGGACGAAGCCATAACCATCGATGACCTAGAGACCACCGCCAAGGTACACATCGCGACGATCCTAGGTTTTCTGGGTAACCTCTAATAATCTGTACCACCGATGAATATTGAATAACATTGGTCGAGAAAACAATAGGAATCCTCGGTGGCATGGGACCAGAAGCCACAGCCGACCTATTCATGAGAATCATCAGAGCCACACCTGTCAAACGAGACCAAGATCATCTTCACGTAATTATCGATAGTAACTCCAAGATACCAGATAGAACACCCGCCATCCTAGGCACAGGTGAAGACCCCCTCCCCTTACTCGTAAAGACTGGGAAACGACTAGAAAAAGCAGGAGCAGACTTCCTCATCATGCCATGCAATACAGCCCACTACTTCCACGCCAAGATACAGGAACAAATGGGGATTCTCCTGCTTCACATGATAAGACTCAGCGCCGACTACATAGCTGAAAAGTATCCAAAGGTCCGTAAAGCTGGTCTCCTAGCCTCTGATGGAACCATTGCCAGCAGACTCTATCATGACTCCTATGCTGCTAAGGGAATCGAGATCATAATCCCCAATGAAGCCTCCCAGAAAGACACCATGGACGCCATCTACAAGCACATCAAGACAGGAAACCTAGAGAAAGGCGAAGAACTCCTGAAACGAGTATCACTGGAGCTAATCGACGCAGGCGCAGACACTGTTCTATGCGGATGCACCGAGGTAAGCATCGTACTCCATGACGGCGATCTCAGGGTCCCAGTGGTAGACCCCTTACAGGTGCTCGCAGAGGAAGCCGTCAAACTCGCATCAGAATAGGCGAACCCCATGGACGAACCCCAGTACTATCGTGGAACCTTGGATTATCCACGAGAAAACAGCATTGAGGTTATAGAATTCTATTACCCGGCTGAAGTCCAGTGGAGCTGCATCAATTGCGGTGACTGCTGCGGCGACGTAGACCAAAGGACAAGAATGATACAGCTACTACCCGAAGACATAGAGCGAATCAAAGAAACCGGTGCAACAGACTTCTATGAACCATGGGACAAAGGCGCCTTCAAGGGACTCATGTGCAAACAGGATGGAAAATGCGTATTCTACAAGGGAGACGGCTGCAGCATCTACGACCACAGAGCCCTACTCTGCAGAATGTACCCCTTCTGGCTAGAAAAACAAGAAGAATATTTCCTATTCGGCATAGACCCCGAATGCCAAGGAACCGGCAAAGGAAAAACACTCGACGAAGACTTCTACGCAAAACTACTAACAATGGCGCTCAAAGCCATGAAATACTAACCATTCCCACAAAATAACAACCCATAACCACTATTCCCACAGAAAAAAAATTTCCCCAAAGTACCCACCAGTAGACACCACCACGAATAATTTAACCCCAAACACCCCTATCATAGCCCATGATTAACTTCCGCGTCATGAAGCCATCAGACCTACCTTTCTTCATGCAGCTAATGGACCTAGTAGGCTGGGGCATGATCCCACGAGACTATGAAAGAATACTAGCCTTCAGCCCAGAAGGCTGCTTCATCGCCTCAGAGAACAAAAAAGACCTAGGCATGGTAGCAACCACCAACTACGGCAACATCGCATGGATAGGAAACCTAGTCGTACAGCCAGAAACCCGTGGAAAAGGAATAGGAGGCGCCTTAATGCAACACGCAATAGACTACCTAGTCTCCACAGGCACACGAGCCATACGCCTCGACGGAGTCCAAGCAGCCATACCCCTCTACAGAAGACTAGGATTCAAAGACGAGTACTGGAGCCTAAGATACACAGGAACCGCCACACACCATGAAACAGACTGCACCCCCATGAAACCCCAAGACCTAGACACGGTATCAAAACTAGACAAACAAGTCTTCAAAGACGACAGACGCCACATACTAGAATACTTCTATAGGCTCTACCCTGAACTATGCTTTACCGCGTGGGAGAACGATGAACTCGTCGGCTACATCATGGCAAAAGAAGGCGCATCAAACACAAAGATCGGACCATGGATCGCAGAACCCGACCACATATGCGCCGAGAAACTACTCTACGCAGTAATGAACCAGCGAATAGGCGAGGAAATCTGGGTAGGAACCCCTGAAGGAAACAAACACAGCGTAAAGATACTAGAAAAAAATGGATTCACACAGCACCCCAGCAGCCTCAGAATGTGCTATGGCGACTGCAGCATAAAAGAAAACGTAGAATATACATATGGATTGGGTGGACCCGATAAAGGCTAAGACCGGAACCTAATCCGGTCC
Source organism: archaeon (assembly GCA_020444005.1). The sequence continues at coordinate 3,560 of JAHLLU010000092.1, read as the reverse complement.
CCTACGCGAAGAACAGGCTCATCAAGACTATCCGCCCTTACCACCACGTTAATATGGTTAGGCATATGCGTCACATCATACCCTACAAGAGTACCCAAACGCCGATCCTCAATAAACACCTCATCACCCGCCACGATCAAACCAGACTCAGTGATCTCAAAAAAACCAATAGCCCTAACACGGTCAGCTCCCCCTCCCGGCGCAGCAGCCTCGTCAGTGATCATCAGCTCATGAATCTCGTTTCGCTTCACTGTACGGCTCTTTGTCTCAATGAGCTTCAAGCCACGGTCATCAAACGAGATATGAAGCAAAGCCACTGTCTCACCCTCTACTGGCCGACGATCACCATAGACACTGGGAGTGATTTTCTTGAAATCATATGGCGCGCTCATTACTCGGGCACCGTTATACCTACCCTGCGCTCAGAGGTCTCCATGTCCACATCCATATAGTAGTAGACACTCTCCCGGCCCTCAACAGTCGTAGCGCTGATGGTGTTACCCTTGTTATCCATGGCTATACAGTTCATACCGCCGAAGCTATTCAACTCATGAATATCCTTCATAGCTCTAAACGCAGCTTCCTTAACGCTAAGACCCTCCCCCATATAATGCACAATAGTCCTAGCCGTACTATTCCTGATAGCTAACTCGCCTCTACCCGTACAAGCCCCTGCGCCGTACCTGTTATCACAGTAGTTACCAGCTCCAATTATTGGGCTATCACCGAGCCTACCCGGGAACTTGAGCGCTGTACCACTTGTGCTAACCGCGCTTGCAATATCCCCGTTCTCATCCATCGCCATGATATTCACGGTTCCATGATGCTCATCAGCCAGTCTATCATACCATTCCCTGAGATTCTGACTACGCGCATAATTTACAACCCAAGCCTGAGACTCATCAATCCCCTCATGCTCAAAAGCATCCTCCACGAAAGCCTTGTAGACCTTTTTACTCTCCTCGGTCTCCAAGCTCCCCGGCTCACAGCCCATAACCTTAGCGTATAACTCAGCCCCCTCACACACTAACATAACGTGAGGAGCATGCTCCAAGACCTTCCGGGCGACACTGATAGGATGTATAAATCCCTTCAAAGCCCCTACGGTTCCAGCTGCCATAGTCTTTCCACACATGATACTGGCATCCATCTCCTGAACCCCCAGAATGTTTGGGATACCGCCTAATCCGACTGATGTATCATTGGGGTTCATCTCAACTAGCCTTGTAGCTGCCTCTACAGCGTCCAGAGCACTGCCACCCTCTCTAAGCACCTTTGCTCCACCGTGAAGATAATCTCCACTGTTTCTTGTACCGATAATGAATGGTTTTACCATATTACTCAAAGAAAACCTGTTTTTCTCTTACTTAAGACCATCCAGAAATTTTCAAACCCGTTTAACAGAGATAACATCTTATCTAACCAAGAAATATTGTAGCCTGTGAAACATATATGAGTGGATTACCACCAGGGGAACAAGTCATCAAAGACACAGGAATGTTCCCAGTAACATGGCAAAAAGGCACCTTCGGAAACGTCAACGGCAAACTAATCCTAACCAACAGAAGACTCGTCTTCAACGCAGGAAGATTCCAAGACGTAATAAGCAGCCTAAGACAAGCCCACAAAGACAAAGCAGAGATACCCCTCGCAAGCATCACAAGCGTAGATAAGGGATTCATGGCAACCATCAACGTCCAAGCAGGCGGACAAAAATACGTCTTCAAAGGCATGAGAGACGCAGGCGGATGGGTACAAGCCATCAACAGCGCCAAGATGATGTCAGGGGCAGTAAGCGGAGTAACACAAGGTCGAGCACCGCCAGCACCACCACAGGCACCAGCCGGAGGTAACAAGTTCTGCAGTAACTGTGGAGCGCCCGTTGCAGCGGGAAACGCCTTCTGCGGTAAATGCGGGGCAAGAGTCCAATAAGTGAACCACTGTGTCAGAGGACGTAAAATTCCCCCACGCTGTCGTCGTCAATAGAAACCTCATCGCCATGCTCATGGATAAGCTAGTCGAGTCAGGCGCATTAACCTCAGAGGCAAGCGCGGAGATCATAGAGCAAGCCCTAGGCATGGAAGTCACACCCGAGATGCTGAACATGTCCACAACTGAGACATTTGTCCGAGACGTGTTCACCAGAGCAGAGGAGTATGGCTTAACAGGGCAACCTGCACCCATAGCGGCTCCAGCGAAACCTGTTTGTCCCCAGTGCGGCGCTGACATCAAACCGGGCCAGAAATTCTGCACCGGCTGCGGCCACAAGCTCATCTAGACGCGACTAATTTTTATCCCCATTCTTCATTATATTTCCCAAGTTACTCGGTGTCAACATGCCCGCCAATCTTCCCCCAGAGGCAAAATCAAAATGGAACGAGGTCACCCTAACAAAAAACCCAGAGACAAGACTCCAGTTAATGGGTGAGTTCCTAAGCCTCGTCCCAAAACACAAGGGCACCGAGAAAATGTGCAACCAAGTCAAACGACAGATGGCGCAACTCAGGGAAGACATAGAGAAAAAGAAACTACAAGCAAAGAAAACAGGCAGCGGTGGACCAAGCTATTATATCCCAAAGGCCGGGGCAGCACAGATGGCTGTAATCGGTCCAGCAAACGCTGGAAGAAGCAGCCTACTAAAAGCAGTCACCAATAGCCCAGTGGAAGTAACCGCTTGGCCTTTCGGCACCTATAAGCCCACACCCGGCATGCTCCCCTATCAAGACATTCAGTTCCAGTTAGTAGAGATTCCTCCCATTATGGAGGGAAGCAGCGAAGGCAAAGCAGAGGGGTTCATGAATCTTGCCTGTGTACGGAACGCTGACGGTGTTATACTGATAGTCGATATGACTGATGACCCCGCTGGAAACTACTTGATGGTCAAATCTGAGCTTGAAAACGCGAGAATACTAATCGACCCACCTGTAGGCGCTGTAGAGGTCGAGAAAAGAGGCTCTGGGCGAGACATCCAGTTCATCTGGGAAGGCGAACTAGTAGACTGCAGCCAAGAAGACATAATCAAACTACTAGCAGGTTACAGAATAAGATCAGCTCTCGTCAGGATCAAGGGAAAAGTAACACTAGATACAGTCGAGGACGCCTTATTCGGAAACGCTGTCCACCGACCCACCTTTGTATTAGCAAACAAAATCGATCTCAACAACGACCCAGCCATGCTAGAGCAGCTACGAGAAACAGCGGCACCCCTTGAAGTAATCCCCCTGAGCATGGAGAAAACACCAGACCTAGACCAACTCATAGGCTCCAAGATATTCCAGCTACTGGAGATCACACGAGTCTACACCAAGGAACCGGGAAAAGAACCTGCCACAGACCCAATTGTCTGCAAACCCGGCACCACAGTAGGAGACCTTGCTAGAACCATACACAATGACTTCTATGAGCGCTTCAAATACGCCCGAATATGGGGCCCAGCAGCAAAATTTGAAAATGAGAAGGTTGGAATAGACCGAGTTCTCCTTGATGGAACTGTTATCCAGTTATATACCTAGAAAAGACTAAATCCATAACCGTTCATCTTTCAATGTACCTAAAATGGA
>JAHLLU010000091.1 GCA_020444005.1 archaeon | reverse complement strand
AGCCGAAGACTATCGCGAAGATATTGCGAAGGCTTCGCGAGGGAGATACTAGTGTTATCAGCGATTTGGTCTCAGAGCTGGAAAAGATACCTGATGTGAAGGTGATTACGCCGAATCAGGCTTTAGCGGAGGCATTGAAGGAGATTCTTGACGCTGAGAATGGTGAAAACATTGAGGCTGAGCGGGCACTCAAGGCTGAACTCTTTGATATCGCCATGGAGAGCGGTTTAATCGAATCCGAGACAGATTACGGGTTATTGAGTCATAACGTGTTAACTGAGATCACCCGAATGGAGGTTCATAATAGGCTCTCAGACCGGGAGGCGTTACTTATTCCAGCTGTACAGCTTCTAGGTGAACTGGACACTGTGCTTAATGGGTTATCAAGTCGGATGCGGGAATGGTATGGCGTCCACTTCCCCGAGATGGGGCACAGGGTACGTGAGCACAGTGATTACGCTAAGATAATAATCAAGATGGGTGACAAGGAGAATATCACCGCCAAGGGACTCATGGAGATGACCCTAAAGAAGAAAGACGCGGACAGGATCGAGGAAGCGAAAGAAACTACAGTGGGAGCCGATTTTGACGACGTAGATATGAGGATCGTTCAAGAGTACGCTCAACGGACCCTGGACCTTTACCAGTATAGAGAAGACCTCATCTCATACATTACACTGGTATCAAACGAGGTAGCACCAAACGTAGCATACATCGCGGGCCCTGTGCTCGGCGCGAAACTCCTTGAGAAAGCGGGGGGATTGAAGCGATTAGGAATGATGCCATCAAGTACGGTACAGGTATTGGGCGCCGAAAAAGCCATGTTCAGGGCTATAAAAACCAACGCGCGTCCACCAAAACATGGTTTACTCTATCAGCACCCATATGTGAATGGGGCTCCAAGAAATAGGCGTGGAAACAGGGCTCGTAGTCTTGCCGCGAAGATAGCTATCGCTGCTCGTGCTGACTTGTTTAGTGGGGATTTCATCGCGGAGGAGCTTGTAGCTCAGCTTGATGATTTTTAGACGTCCTTGTTAAGCACTATTTGGATAGTGGATACGTTTCGTAGATCGTCTCCGTCACCCATCTGCTCTGTGCCTATGAGTATGTCTTCGATTTGTATATCTTTTAGGAAGCTGCGTTTGCATACTTCTACGACGTCTACTGCACTGCTGATTGCTCTTCCGCGCGCCATTACGTTTACTTTGGGTTCTCTTTGTAGGGCAGTTACTAGTGCTGTTACGTAGTTGATGACTGGCTTTGATCCGATGTATACGTTTTCCGTCATTGTGTTCAAACAGATGAGCATAGTATTCTACTTAAACTATTTTTTCACTTGAAAGTATGTGTCTGGTTACCGTTATTTCATTACTCTGCGAGGGTTTTTACCCGAGACACTCTTTATTATTGATATGAAATTCACGTATATGCCCGCCAAGGAACTCGTCATACTCGAAATGGTAGAGTACACCTTGGAGGAACTAGCCCAGACAAGTGCTTTGATACAGGAAACAGGTCGCCCAATGATTCTAAACTGGGCAGAAGGAATCGCTTTCTATCACAGCCCCATGCCTTTCAACACTAAGGAGTTATTGAAGGAGCGAAAAGCTGGGAAGATTTACTGGGCTAGTGTAATGTACGCGGTGATGCCTGAGTATGTTTCTACGTTGAAGGTGGGACCAAGGGATATTCCTGTAGTGGCTACGCCAAATCCATTATTACAGCGAGCAGCTAAGTGGATAAAAGACAATATGGGCTCTATTGTTCACTTTTAGACTCTTTCTCACTCACGATACCGATATAATCCACTTTCTTGATAACCAAGTTTTTCTCAGGCACCAAGCCACCTGGTTTAAAGATCAAGAACACAAGCAAAAGCAAGCCTAGTATCATGTCTTCCAGATAGTTGATGAGTTTAAGCCACTTTGTACCAATAAGCATTGGACCAATGGTCTGTTTTGAAAGATTCAACCCCTTTATTATAGATACACAAGTTAATGCGCCGATATAGCTACCGCCGTTACTTCCTAAACCACCTATGGTGATCATCAGCCATGGCCAAAACGTGTAGTCTACTCTGGAGTACATATTGTACTGGACAAAACTATAATAGAAGGCTAGTAATACGCCGCTCATAGCCATCACTCCGCTACCGAACATCATTACTTGGCTTCTGATCTGTGTTACGTTTTTACCTGTACTCTGGAGGGTCATCTCGTTGTCTCGTACGCTTCGCATTAGTCGCCCGAATGGGCTGTTAACCATGGTGTTTATTATAAGATAGGCAAACAAACCAACTGCCAATATAACCAAGGCGAGAATTACCATCTGCTCTCCCTCATACCATGCGAAAAAGTTCGGTATAAATGCCCCAAGGGTACCTCCCGCGATAAACTCATTATTTGCAGCGATTATCGAGGTAGCATCACTGATTATAATTAGAAAGATCATGAGACGAGTAGCTCTCAGTCTCCCGCTGAGTTTTCCCAGTATCCATCCCGTAGCGCTCCCGAATAAAAGCGCCATTGCAAGACTGAAAGAGAATATTGCTATACTGAGTACTGGTTTATCAACGAAATATGAGTTTAGAAGACTCACATTCGCGGGATTATCATAGACCCAGTTTCCCCCAAAAACCAGACCAGCTTTTCCTGCGACCCACATGCTTACCCTGAGCACAACAGAGCTAACAGTGAAGCTACCAATGGCAACACTCACGTTACTACTCATATTTGGAATACCAGCGTTACCGAACTGGAAGTTTAGTGCCGCCGCTATGATGACATAATGCCCGAAGAATACGGCGATGTTGATTAGAACAATCTGTATTGGTTGTAACATGGCGGGTACCGAAAGTATATACTCCGGTACTCTCGAGGGATAAGAAACTTTGTACCTCTAAGCCATATTTTTAAAAGCATGTAGACGGGCATACATGAAGAATAGAGGTTAACTCAATGAGAGACCCTAAAATTGATGAAATTTTCAAGGTGGCCAAGGATGAGGGAAGGAACTTCCTTTATGAGCACGAAGCCAAGAAGCTGTTCGCCATGTACGATATGCCGGTTACACAGATTCATGTAGCCGAGACAGAGGACGAAGCAGTAGAGGCAGCAGAGAGAATTGGTTACCCCATTGTACTAAAGATCGTTAGCCCCCAGATTCTACACAAGTCTGATGCTGGCGGTGTTATCGTCGGCGTCGAGGATGAGCAGGGAATCAGGGACGGATTTAACAAGATTATCAAGAACGCGAAGGCATACAAGGCTGACGCAGAGATCACCGGCATCCTTGTTCAGGAGATGGCCCCCAAGGGCACGGAGATCATTGTCGGAAGCACCACAGACCCAACGTTTGGTCCTACACTGATGTTCGGTCTCGGCGGCATCTTCGTCGAGATACTCAAGGACGTAAGCTTCAGGGTTGCACCAATCACGAAGACGGATGCAGCTGAGATGATCGAGGAGATCAAGGCTGTAAAGATTCTTGACGGTGCACGTGGAATGCCACCTTGCCACAAGCCTACACTCGCGGACATACTCTACAAGACAAGCAATATGCTCATGGAGTGCCCCGAGATTAAAGAGCTTGACATGAACCCAATCCTAGCATATCCCGACAGTGCACGCATTGTTGACGCTAGGATTATTATGTAAACTCCCTATCACTTTTTATTATTGTTTTTTGTGACACTTCTAATAACTTGTCCCTAGGTTGAACGTTATATGGGAAACGCATGGAAGGGTCAAACCGGGTTTTGTACCCGTTGTTTAAGATACTAATTGGGGTAATCTGCTTGATCCTTTCAGTCGAATACGCGTATTCTTATTGTGTTTATCAGGCAGCTAGTTTTGGAATCATGTATATTGGAGATACTTTGACATGGTTTTCCGCTGGCGGTATCCTGTTTACAGAAGGTCTTCAGGGTTATCTTCAGGTGATTCGGGAGGAACAAAAGGAACCTCTTCCGCTACAGGCTGCTCATCACGCTTAGAACGCCCAGTTAAGTACTTGATTATATCAATAGCAGCGACCAATAAGACAACCCCAATTATACCATAGCCAAGAAAATCACCTTTCCCTTCCGGGATAAGGTCAAGTACATCTGTAAGGGCTTGATAACTGTCTCCCAGCATGTATAATGGGTTTGGTGATTCCTCGATGTTTTGGTTGATGTTTGATGCTGTTGCAGAGGGGAAATCGTTTGATTTAAAGTAAAGTACGGCTGGGACGTCAGTGTAACTACCTGGGTTACTAGTAGAAACTGTATAGGTGATACTTTGTGACTGCCCGGGGCTCAGGCTATTCCATGATGCGGTTCCTTTTCCTGTGATGGGTTCCCCATATTTTAGGGGATATGAGTCGATTAGTTCTAGGTTGGTGATGGTGTGGTCTCCGTTGTTGGTGGCGGTGATTGTTACTTCAAGGCGGTCGCCCTCTTTTTGCGTGGTCTTTGTTAGTGTTATCTCTGGAGTGTTTAGCTCAGGCACAATCAATATGGTGTCCAGTAATGTGGGTGATCCTGTATGGGTTTCAAAGGTTCCCAGCATCTGGAGATACATAGTGAGTAGGTTTAGCTCTATGCTGTCTTCTGGGAGAGATGTTTTTACATGTACCGTGGGGTCCATTAGTTCCTCGATACCTGTCTTGTTTGACCTCGCCATTACGATGAAGCTAGCGTCGGATGAATCCGCGTAGCTCGGAGTGGACTGTACTCCCAACTTGTCTCTTAAGTCAAACTGGTATTCGCTTCCCAAGGGCTCAGCTGCGTCTGAGGCTAACTGTACCCCCGCTAGGAAACTAAAGGGATTATCTATAATCGCATGATATTCTTCCTGATACTCTGCGGGTATATCAGGCAGAGGTAGCATGGACTCGAAAGGCTCTAAATGCATGAAGCCTGTGACATAGAACTCGACGCCCAATGGCCCATCCTCGGATAGTTTCTCATCAAAGAAATCCGCGAAACCACCTTCACCGCTAAAAACATCAACAATTTGGGCAGTAGTCTCATCTATGGTGTTATCACTGTAGTAGACGACAGCGGTCATCTCTGGGAATGTGGCTTCGGTGTTTTCCTCGTGGGGAGTAGGTGTGGTGATTATATGGTTTAGTTCTATTCCTAGATTTGATTCGATAGTATGAGCTACTGTGTTGGATTTGGATTCCGCTGCTTCAATGTCGTCTCCGAGGTAGAGGTTTACCGCGAATGTGCTGGGAATAATGTTTCTGAAGCTCAAGAAATCTGTGATACCCTCTATAGGTAGTGAGTATAGAAGCGCTGGGTCATAGACATTGTATGTGAAGACGAGTGACGCCACCAAGCCTGATGTTTCGGGGGTGTTCAGTGGGACGAACTCAACTTGGTTTCCTAGGAGTACCTCACTGATGATCGCCCTGTTCTGTTCCTCGATATAGCCACCTATAAACTCAGCATATAATCCATCATCAAAATTGATCCCATTTGCTATTGGTGCTGACTGAAAAAGAATCAAACCAATAAAGAGAACAGCCATGGTCTTACTTCGACTTGGTAATATATTTTCAAGAGAACAAAAGACCAAGCTACTTACTGCTGCGCCGATTACCGCGCAGACAATTATGATAACTGGTTTAGCGGCTACAGCCACAAGATACGGCATACCCAGTTGGAAGATGAGGCGCATGGGATCAGTGTTTTCACTCATAGTGGGAAGTATCTCTACCAACTGTAAAGCCAAGTCGCTGAAGATGGGTATCTGAAGAAAGCTCTCAATGGTTAACTGTTCGGGGATAACTGGGACCAGCGAGACCAGTTCAAATATCTCATCTGTGAATATCCCACGTGATTCTAAGCTGAAATATATTCCTGCAACAGAGGCAGCTAACAAAGGAATAGAGGTAATCCAGACGAGTAATGCAGTTATTACTGCGCCTAGTTTCTTCCCAGCAATTACCCCGATAAAAAGCCCAAGGAACACCCAGACCGCTGTAACAAGAGGATATCGAAGTGGATCAGCTAGGAGCAGATAGATTAACGTGAATAAGGTGTAGATGTGGCTCCCGAGGGCGGGTCCGAGCCAGTCAGCTATCGCCCTATAGCTGGGGTGAAGTACCATTAGTCCTAGGGTGATGAGACTTAATAGTGAGAGAAAATAGGCTAGAGTCTTGCGCATGTATCGATTTGGGGTTATAAATGGTATATGTTTTTGGTTAAAACTTGGAGAAAAATGGTGAAAGCATCTCAATAGCTTCCGAGTAGAGCCTGTAATACTTTCGGTATTTTTCAACACTCACAGGATCAGGCTTCGTGGCTATTTTTTCGCCTATCCACTGCTCGATAACCCTGTGATCCTTGATCTCACCTGAACCTAGTCCAGCCAATATAGCGTCACCCATAGGTGCACCTAGAGTGTCTGGGATATAGTGGAACTCTATCTCCGTTGTATCAGAGATTATCTGCCTCCAGAGGGGACTACTTGCACCTCCATCAACAAGAGTAGCTCGTTTAATCTCTACACCAGTGTCTCGTGCTGCGTCGATGCTGTATCTCATGGCATATCCTACGCCTTCTAGCATAGCTCTGAACATGTGTGCCTTTGTGTGGTAGGCTGTTAGTCCGAGGTATGCGCCTCTGATGTGTTCATCCCAGTAAGGAGCCCGTTCACCCACCATCATGTGGGGTAAGAAGATCAGGTCATCGCTTCCTATGGCTACTTGTTCAGCCAGTTGGTCAAGCTGCTTGTAGGCGCTTATACCTGTTTTTTTCTGTTTTTCCATTTCCTCTTTGCCGTATTGGTCTCTGAACCATCTTAGACAGAAGCCGGCGGTGCTGATCCCTGTGAAGCTGTAGATGGTTTCCTCTGCTTTCACGACGTATGGATAGTTGATCATCTTTGGTGAGATGCGGTTATCGGTGTTGATCAAGCCGTTACACATGCTTGTGCCAAGCATACTGGACAAGTCACCGTCCAAAATAGCTCCACCGGCTAATGCGCTTACAGGTGCATCGATTCCACCAGCACAGATAGGCGTTCCCTTGGCTAAACCAGTCTTTTCCGTTAGCTCTGATGTGGTCTCGCCTACTATCTCCTCGCTGCTCAGTATGTTTTCCGGGAAGAAATCTCTTGGAATACCCAATTCCTCCATGAGCTCAGTGCTCCAGCCACGTTTGTCAAGATTGTAGATTCCACCGATGTTTCCCGCACTACTGTGATCGATGCTTTCGATGCCTGTGAGTTTTCGGATAACATAGGCGTTTGGAGTTTCTAGTCTGTGTATTTTTTTCCAGTTCTTTGGCTCGTTGTTCTTTATCCAGAGAATCTTCGTATACCCATAATATGGGTCGATGACGTTCGCCGTTATCCTGTATAGCTCATCGACGCCGATGTTCTCCCTGAGCCACCGGCACTCATCAGTAGCCCGTCGATCGGCCCAGATCAAACATGGACGAATAGGCTCATAGTTCTTGTCAACGGGTATCCCGCTTCCTCCATAGAGGGCGCTTATTGATGCAGCCGCGATGTCATTTGGGTTGATCTTGGCTTTCTCGATAGCTTCCTTGATGGTTGCATAAGCGGCATCAGTCCATGGAGTTGGCCACTGCTCAGCCCATCCCTGTTTAAGGGTGATTACGCCGTATTCCTTGAAGGATTCAGCGTGCACCTTGCCCTCTGTGTCTACGAGGACGGTCTTGGTGCCCATGGTGCCTATGTCTGTGCCGATGAGGTA
>JAHLLU010000090.1 GCA_020444005.1 archaeon | reverse complement strand
TCAATATATATGCGTGTCATCTTTAATCAACTCAATACTTTATAATAATACTAACATTTATGTAAGATTTAATATTCAAGTATACTTGAGACACAAAATATGGGCAAAGGAAGAGGCGGAAAGTCACCAAACGACCAAAGATCAGACTCAAAAAACCCCAATAACCCTGCGTATAAAGATGCAATGGATAACAGAGCCGATCAACTAAACCCAAACAATCCAGAATACAAAGACGACGAAGAAGAACCAGAATAAACTACTCATTTTTTTATTTTCTCCTGTATTAAGTGAAAAATCATTTAACTGATGAGCCTTCTAGGCTTGCTATGACTAGCCTCGCTGAGTATATCGCGTTTCTTGAGACATTGAACGAGGCATCCGCCATATACACAGACAAAATAATCTGGCTTAGCCCCCAATACCTCAAACTACTAGGCTACCAAACACTAGACCAAGTAAAAGGCAGATCAATATACACAGCCATCCACCCCGACGAACTCATAGACCAACAGAAAAACCTAGAACACCGAGCAAAAACCAAGGAAAACACCAGCGGCACATGGCGATTCAAAAGAAAAGACGACACATACATCAAAGTACTCAGCAAAGGCAGCGTAGTAACCCTAGACGAAGAAACCTACTTCGTCGCCATCGGAAGAAGCCACACAGAAATAACACACCCAGAATACACCAGCAGCACCATAAAACACGAAACACTAACCCCCCTCACCACCGCCCAAGGATACCTAGAACTACTAGAAACCCACATAACAGACCCAGAAACACAGAACCTACTACAAAAAGCCCAAACGAGCCTACAAAAACTCCAAGAGATAATCCAAAAATATATCCAAGACACAGACCAACTAAACCGCATCAAACAATGAACCTAAAAACAATAATCGAAATAATACTAGTAATAATCGTCCTAAATTATCTGTTCAGACCCAAGAAAAAACAAAAATAAAAAACCAGAAAAAAACGTTTTCACAAACTACTTACCTTTCTTTGATGGAGCATTATCACGTCCTCTACCGGATTTTCCACCAGTCTTACTTGGCCATCCAGCCTTTCCGCCTCCTTTGCCTCCACCTTTCCCGCCTTTACCCACTATTTCACCTCCCATTAAATATCCATTAAAATCGGTTTGAGTTACTGTTATTTGTACTTATTTATTGAAAGAAACTTCAAATAACCCACCAATCCGATACCAAAACATATCGAGTAAATTATAAATAAAAAAATAAAGAAAAGAGAAAAGTGGCTACGCAAAAGACCCGTTCAAGACATCCTCATCAAGACTACCAGAGACCTTGAACAAGTCAATTAACAAGATCAAGTAATCATCCTGCTTCGCGACACCAAAAATACTATCATTTTCAACGCCACTAGCAATACTCGGCACCTCATCAATCGCCTCACCACTCAGATCCATAACCACATTCACCTGATCAACGGCAAAACCAATAGCACGCCCACCACGACTAACCACAATAGTATTAAAGTGAGTATTCGCCTCACGGGCCTCAATATTCAGCTTCTTACGCAAATCAATCACAGGGAGAATTTCCCCCCTGAGATTAGTCACACCCTCCACGTAATACGGCGCATTAGGCACACTCGTAATCTCCATCATATCGATGACAGACTGAACTTGCCCTACATCCACGCCATACCGTTTACCGGCCAACTCAAAGAGCACAACCTGCATATCAGAGTGCTGAACACCCGCAGCCTGACCAACATCCCCAGAAACCTGGGAAACCGTAGCAATATCCGCCAACATCATACCTCCTATAACTTAAACCTCTGCATTTCTTGCTGCAACGCAGTTGCAATCTGCTCAAGACTCGAAGCACTACTCGCCAACTGGCTCATAGCCGCCGTCTGTTCCTCCGCCGCCGCCGTGTTCTCCTCGGCGCTACTAGCCGACTCCTCCGCGATACTAGCGATCTCCTCGATAGCCCGTACAACGGTCTCGATAGTCGCTACACCTTGGCTTACACCAGTAATGGTCTGATTGATCACATCAACTCCGCCAGACGCCTCATCAGTAGAGCCACGAGCAACCTCGATAGCCTCCTTGCCATTCTTCTGCACATCAGAGACACTCTTCAAAGTATCCTCCGCAGCCTGATTCGTCTGCTCCGATAACTCACGAACAGCATCAGCTACAACAGCGAAACCTCGACCAGCCTCACCGGCACGAGCAGCCTCGATAGCCGCGTTAAGCGCCAGCAACTGAGTCTGATTAGCTACATCAGTCACGATATTAGCCAAGTTATTTATCTCAGCCAACGAAGTATCCATATTCTCCACAGTACGAGTCGTAGTCTCCATGGCAGACATAATCTGCTGAATACTCTGACCCGCCTTCTCACTGTTAGCGCCAGTCTGTTGAAGCACTGCAGAAAGCTGATTCGCGTTACTACTGGAATCCTGAGCCAAGTTGCTTAACTGAGCAGCGCCCTGAGCGATCTGTTGAGTCGCAGAAGAGACTTGCTGCATGCTAGCATTAACTTGCTGAATAGTGCTGCTAAGCTCCTGAGACATGGCCACCACCTGATCAGTAGCATTACTTACGCTACCCACCAAGTTACCTGTGTTCTTCACCATGTTCTTAATAGCAGTAATTACGTCACCGATCTCATCATCTCTATCTTTTGTGACAAACTCGTGACCAATATGACCATCAGCCACAATATTCGCGTCCTCCACAAGAGACGCCAAAGGATCAGTAATACTCTTTGAGATATACATACTCAATAATACAGCTGCAACAACTGAGACACCAAGCACAAGACCGATCTTGACCGTGGCAGCAGCCACGATCCTTTCAGCCTTCTGCTCGGATTCCACTACTTTTTCGCTTGCATAACTCTCAAAATCAGTTAGCTTAGAAACAAATCCATCAAAAGCAGCATCATATTCCTCAAGCACAGGCTCGACCTCTGCTTTAATATACTCATAATCACCGTCTGAGTCATCATATGCCTCATCATAGACATTCATTAACTCGTGGCTCTTATCGATCCAGTCAAAAACCTGATTATCAACAGCAAGAGTAACCTGCTTATACTCAGCGTCACCGAGCTCATCAAGATTAGTGTGAATCTCCTCGATCACACCACCAAGCTCAGCATACGAGTTATCAAAACTCGTCCTAAGATAAGCATCACCCTCAGAATAACCAATATAATCATGAACCATGTCCGACATTTCATATATGGTCTTAGTTGCGGTAGTCCCTTTCTCTCTAATGGTAAACAAGGTAGCGCTAACCCCAAGCTCCGTCTCAACAGAATGGAGTTCTCTGTAAGCAATTCCGCCAGTTAAAACCGCGAGAAGAGCCACACCAATAAAGCCCATATACAGCTTATTTCGTACAGATGAACTAAATTTAATCTTAGATATCATCATGTTATTTCCGAGCAAAACAAAACGATACAAAATATAGCAATGTGCGTATGGAAAAAATACAAACACACACATCAAAACGTACAAACCTCAGCACAAAACTTCACCCCATAACCCCCAGAAACAATATATGAAAAAAAACACAACAATAAATCAGAGTAACAAACACAAAATAATACACAAAAATAGGCTATATAAACATAAAAACCTCAAATTTTAAATAAAAGAAACAAAATAAAACCTAGTATTCGCATGCGCGCGAGAGAACCCGGTGCGGATGAATAACAATGATAACCACAACAAAAACACCATTAACCCCAATAGAAGAAACCATACTCAATATCATCATCCAAGAACCAAACATCACAAACAACCTAATCAAAACAACAGCAAACCACCAAGGAATAAACATAACAAAAAACCAACTCCAAAAAACACTACAAAACCTAGTCAATAAAAACCTAGTAAAAGAAAAAGAACAACTACTAGCAAGAAACAGCTATCGAATCTACACCATAACCTAAACCACGCCATCCCGATGCAACTGTTCAACCTCTTCAACACTAAGCCCCAATAACTCCCCAAAAACCTCCAAATTATGCTCACCAAGCCCCGGAGCAGGAACACCAACATCCATAGCCTCACCACCAAAACGCAACGGGAAACCCGGCTGAAGATGCTTACCCACCCGGGGATCATCCACCTCAACGAACATCCCCCGCGCCCGAGCCTGAACATTCTCCTGCACCATATCCAAATCATCAACAGGAGCAACAGGCACACCATTCCTAGATAACACCTCAATAACCTCAGACACAGTATATTGCTTAACCCACTCAGCTATACGCTCCACCGCCAACTCCTCGATCCCACTAAGCTCCATAAAATTATCAGTAATCCGACCCGCCGTCAAACTCAACATAACCCACCCATCACAAGCCTCATACAAACCATAAACACTCGGACCAGCACCCTTAATCGCCTCAGTAAACGTCATACCCGCCAAATTCCAGAAACTAACACTCTGCTGAATAGCAATCATAGAATCCATCTGAGCCACATCAACCCGATCACCCACACCCGTCTCATGCCGATTATACAAAGCAGCCAAAATACCGATCAACGCAGTAAAACCAGGCACAGTATCCGCAATAGCCTCAGGAGCAACATAATAATCCCCCTCAGGATCAACGACATCCCTCATAAGCCACATAAACCCACTCGCAGCCTGCGCAATAGGATCATAACTCCGATAATCCCTCCAAGGACCCGAATGCCCAAAACCACTAATAGAAGCATAAACAATCCCCGGATTCAACTCCCTGAGCCGATCCCAACCAAGTCCAAGCCTATCCATTGTGCCTGGGCTAAAGTTCTCCAATACTACATCACTCTTCTTGACAAGCTCCTCAAATAACTCCTTACCCCGAGGCTTCTTCAAATCAAGAGTCACACCACGTTTACAACGCCCAAGAAAAGCGAAATATGGACTCAAACCCTTAACCAGCGGCGGAAACATCCTCGTCATCTCCCCCCAGAGTGGTTCAATCTTTACAACGTCGGCGCCCATGGCTCCAAGATAGTATGCACATATAGGACCTGCGTGTGCGTGTGTCAGGTCCAAGACCCGTATACCTTTAAGCGGCTTCAACTAGATCAGAAAACTTCATCATTCAAACCTAAAACATCTTCCCTACATACCCAAAGTATGGAGACTGAGTCCCATATCCATATAAGCCATCATACGCACCACCATATATGCCTCAAATAGACCTCAAACTTGTAGCCGCAGCTGCTCTTATCCTCGGGTTATTCTCCGGTTTCTACATCGATAATACCCTTCTCAGCAAACCAAAGATCAATAGTCTCACAGAGACTGTGAATCAACAAGAATCAACTATCAGTGATCTTGAAGCTGATCTTCAATCGCTTCAATCTGATTATAATGCATTGGAGACAGAATACTCAGAATTATTTGAGAACAATGTGCCCTTAACCGAATATACTACTCTCCAGAATGAGAATACTGCATTAGATACGCAGATAAACTCCCTTGAGACCGAGGTAAACCAATTAACGGATATCGTAGCTGAACACACTGAAACAATCGATGACCTCGAAGATGAGTTAGATGAATTACAAGATGACTATGATAAATTGTTGAACAAATACGAGGCGGCCTATAATCCATTGTACGTTGCCTATACCGTTGATAACATTGAGGTCAATCTAACAACAGCTCAAGACACTTTTCCAGAAAACACCGCAATAACTGGCACAGTCCACATCAGGTACACCAATGGGACATCTTTCAAAGGATCATTCAAGCTCACAATCTACAAGGTATATATGAACAGTGGAACCTCAAGCGATATCTACACAATAAACCGTGAGAAAGATTACACTTGGAACAATCCCTTTGTCCTTGGAGCTGGAAGCTATAAGCTCAGTATATCTGAAATCAAGGATGAAAGCGGTAACTTAGTAGTCTCTAACACTGCATTGAGAAGTCATGTGATCTATATTTTTGTGGGTTAAGATTATAGCCCATGGAGATACTGATAGCTGTAAGGTGCCAAGATGGGTGGACGACTAGAGCTACAAGGTTTAAGCAAGGACTTTAACGGCTTCAGGATAAATGATCTTAGTCTAGTCGCCGAACCCGGCCAATATCTCGTGATTATTGGACCTACCGGCGCCGGTAAGACTCTGTTACTAGAAACAATACAGGGATTCCATAAGCTTGACTCCGGTGAGATTCTTTTGGATGAAACAGATATTACCGAGCTTCCACAAAAACAGCGGAGGATCGCCTATGTTCCCCAGAACCCTGTTTTTCCACCTCATAGCACCGTATCTGAGATTCTGAGTTATGGTACTCAGCGGGTGTATGATGATGCCAGTATGATTCTTGAAGGCATCACGAATATGATGAAGTTAAAACCCCATCTAGGGCGTGAAGTTGTTACCCTGAGTGGCGGTGAACGCCGTAAACTTGCATTAGCACGTGCATTAATTCAGCAGCCAAGGGTTCTACTGCTCGATGAGCCACTGAATAACTTGGATATCATCAGTCAAGCTAGTCTCAGAGATGAGATACAGATGATCCACAGTTATCTTGACCTGACCACTATTCACGTGACTCACGATCAGGCTGAGGCCTTGACTATGGCTGATAAACTGGCTGTGGTGCGTAATGGTTCTTTGAGAGCGATAGGCTCTGTGGAGCAAGTTTATGCTGATCCACGTGATGAGTATGCAGCTCGTTTCTTTGGTTATAGAAACATCTATGATATAAAGGAGTATCAGCATGGTTCTCCTTTTACTAAGGTGAATATTGGCTCTGTTGTTCTTCGCACTAGTCTGGTACCCGATGTTGACCAGAATAAGGTGGCTGTTCATGGAGCTGAGATAATTCTCCATAGAAAAACGCCTATGAATACAGGTGATAATCTATTCCAAGGCATAGTAGATGAGATAACCACCGTGGGACCCAATACGTTGATCTCAGTGAATATTGGTGAGAAAATAGTATTAAACATGGGTCGAAGAGCTGTTAAGACAGCTAGGCTTTCTATTGGAGAAAGAGTCTGGGTTCAGTTTAGCACTGACGCTGTCAAACCAGTTAGAGCTTGGTGAGTGCTTTTTCTATTCTATCCATGGCTTCCTCTATTATGCTCATGCTTGTACTGTAGACTATTCTGATGTGTCCTTCTCCTCCGGGACCAAAGTAGCTGAATGGTTCCCCATGACCGGGAACTACCGCTACCTTTGCTTCCTCAAGAAGGTAATCTGTGGCTTCTACACTGGTCATACCCTGTATTTTGGGGAATATGACATAGGTTCCCTCGGGTTTATGAACATCGACATTAGGAGATTCTGATAGTCTCTCGTAAACATAGTCTCTTATCTTTTCAAGATGGACGATAAAGTTTGACGCCCATTCCTCTGCTTCCATCAGGGCTGCTCGTCCAGCTGTTTGGCTCACATTATTAACTGGGTAGAGGTATCCAGGGGATGTATCTTTGAATCTGTTCATCAGGTCTTTGTTTTGTATGACTGCATAGCCGAGTTGTAGTCCTGCCATAGCGTATGTTTTACTGAACCCGTATAGTGTGATGGTTCTATCTATTGCATTTGTAATTGTCGCGGTTGGAATATGTTTTCGACCATCATAGACTATGTCGCTCCATATCTCGTCGCTCATTATCCAGAGATCATGGTCGTTTGCTAGGTCTACCATGGCTCTTAGTTCTGATTGGTTTAATACCCTTCCATATGGATTATGAGGATTGCATATGCAGATCATCTTTGTTTTAGGTGT